>DASWHT010000415.1:0-2254 GCA_036398075.1 Binatia bacterium
CGAATGGTCTTTACGTCAGTGATCTTCATCGGGCTCGACACCCCCGTACTCCTTCGCTCTCGCTCCATTTACCGTACGGGAAAATCTGACTCGGGTTCCGAAACTTTGAACCTTGAACATTGAACTTTGGACGTACTGTGACGGGAACTGAAAAGGTATTGCCCGCTGCACAATACCACTTCTTGAGGATCGTCACGGTTAAGTTAGTTCCCAGTACTGTCCCTCGACCACTTGGCCATCCACGACGATGAAATCCATTTCCTCATTGGCCCGTCTGTTGCCTTCGGTATCTACTCGCACGGCTTTAGGCTTGTTGCCCTTTTTCGCGCTCACGCGGAAAAGCGCGAGGGGGATATCGCCCGTGCTGGCGAAGTAATAGTAATGATTTTCCGGCAGGATGATGCCTTCGCCCTTGTTTAGTACCGTCGGCTGATGGTCTTTGTTGTAGAAAGTCGCCTGGCCATCCATCACGACAAAGGTATGATCTTCGCCGGGGTGCGTGTGCAATTTATTTTTCCGGCCGGGGACGTAGTAGTTGAGCCCGATTGTCATATGTTCCGTTTGCGCCAGCGGAATATGACTTCGCCCGTCGGTGATGTGCGGTGTTTTGAGTTTGAATGTGGCAGCTTCCATGATTGATCCCTCCCTTGTATTGTCGATATATCGCAGACGCTGAAACTTGAAAAGGGGCGTCGGACTAGTCTATTTTGAGCCAATTAACATAAGCCGCTGAGGAGAAGATTATGCGCAACATCGGACTCGCCTGGGTAAACCCAGCCCCACTGACCATACCAGAAAACGCCGTGAACTTCGCCCAAAAATGCGAGGCGATGGGCTGCCATTCGATGTGGGCCATCGACCGCATCGCCTACGATAACCTCGAACCGTTGACGTTTCTCGCCGCCGCCGCGGGTGCCACGCAAAAGATCCGGCTCGGCACTTCCGTGTTATTGGGAAATACGCGTCACCCGGCCCATTTGGCCAAGATCATCGCCACGCTGGATTTCATCTCCAACGGCCGCGTTACGCTCGGCCTCGGTTTCGGCAGCCGCGAAAATGATTACAAGGCCGTCGAGATTCCATATGAGCACCGCGGCAGCAGGGCGGTGGAACAAGTTCAATTGATGAAACGCCTTTGGACCGAAGACAACGTAAACCACAAAGGCCGATTCTTTAACGTGGAGAATCTCACTCTTGGACCTCGGCCGATTCAGAAACCGCACCCGCCGATCTGGACCGGCGGCAGCGCCGAAACCGCCCTCAAGCGCGCCGGCACATGGGCCAACGGGTTTATCTCGGGCAGCGCCGCGATTGCGGATTTCCATGTGACCTGGGATAAAATCGCCAGCTACGCCGTCGCAGCCGGTAGAAATCCCGACGACATTACCAAAGCCAGCCTCGCGTTCATGGCTATCAACGACGACAAAGCCAAGGCGGTTAAAACCATCGAAGCTTATACGATGCGCTACTACGGCCGGATAAGAACGCCTGTCGAACCCGTATCCATCGTCGGCTCCGCCGCCCAATGCGCCGACAAGATCGAATACTTTTTCAGCAAAGGCATCGATACACTGATCATCGGCGTCGCCGACCCGGAGCCGAGGCAGTTGGATCTGTTTGGGGAAAAAGTGTTGCCGCAAGTCAAGCCGTAACCGGTAACACGGCAATTTCATAACCTGCGAACGGCAGGTTTATTTTCTCGTTTGGATATTCACGTGGTAGCGCGTGCTTTTGAGCGCGCCGGTGCGGCTCAGGACGCCCTTGTCGACGAGCCCCTGAAGGTCGCGCGTCGCCGTGGCGCGCGCAGCGCCGGTGATCGAAATGTAATTCTCGGCGCTCAGTCCGCCCTTGAAACCCTCCACTCCTTCGCGGAAGATCCGGGCGAGAGCTTTTTCCTGCCGCTCATTGAGCTGACTCTTGACCCTGTCGTAGAGCTTCGTTTTCTGGATCAGGAAGTCGATCGTGCGCTGTGTCATGTCCTGCGCCTGCAAAACGGTATCGGCGAAATACCCAAGCCACGCCGTAATTTCGTTGTCCCTGCTGCTCTGGTGGAGCGCCTCGTAATAAGATTTCTTGTTCTTCTGAATGGTCTGCGAGAGCGCAATCAGCGTCGGCTGGCCGAGAGCCTGGGACAAGGCCTTTTCGGACAGCGCGCGCGCAATGCGTCCGTTGCCGTCTTCAAAAGGGTGGATGGTGAGAAAATACAGATGGGCGATGCCTGCGCGCGTAAGAGCCGGAAGCACCGTGTTGCCGT
>DASWHT010000416.1:0-4128 GCA_036398075.1 Binatia bacterium
ACGTTTCCGGGCGCGGATGTGAAATGCAGCGTCGAAAGAGGCCGTGCGGAGGAAGTGATCGTTGAAAAAGGCGAAACGGACAGGGCGATGATGATTACGATGGCGACCCATGGCCGTTCAGGTTTGAATCGCTTCTTGTTGGGTAGCGTTGCTGAGAAAGTCTTGCGTGGAACCGCCAATCCTTTGCTGTTGGTTCGAGCGACGGAGGAAGCGAAGTCGGTCGGCGAGGCGACGCTAAAGTCGATCATAGTGCCTTTGGATGGATCCGAGCTGGCGGAGAGCGTGCTACCGATGGTCGCCGGTCTGGCGAAGAGGCTCGACTTAGAGGTCGAGTTGTTCCGCGCTTACCACATTCCCTACAACGTATACGCGGGCGACGAGGGATACTACGCGGGAAACTTTGACGAGATGATCGCCGGCGTGCGCGAAGAAGCGAGTGAATATCTCGACAAGAAGGTTGCCGAACTCAAGAAGCTCGGTGTCGCCAAGGTGTCATGCGTGACTAAGGAAGGCTTCGCCGGCGATGAGATCATTGCTGTCGGACGTAACACCCCTGGCGGCTTGATCGCTATGTGTTCTCACGGGCGCTCCGGTGTGAAACGCTGGGTGCTTGGCAGCGTAACCGAAACCGTGGTGCGCCATTCGGGAGACCCAGTTTTGGTCGTACGGGCCGGGAGTTGATTTGTCTCGGAAACGGAAGCAGGCGGTTTGTGCCAACGTTCTTTTGACTCTGGATCGATCGGGAGTCGCGGGATTAGTCTTGTCTCGCGTAGTCAGCCGGCGAAAAGGGCATCGGTCGGGAATGAGACCAGTTTAGCTGACCGCAGTGTCCAATTGAGGCTTTGGGTCATTTTCGATCGCCGACGGAAGAAAGGGGTCCGGTATGGGTATGTTAAAGAAGATTCTTGCGCCGACAGATTTTTCCGACCTTTCGGCGAGAGGAGTGCGCTATGCGTGTCAATTGGCCAAAGATGTCGGCGCGGAGCTCATTATCCTCAATGTCGTATTATTGGATGAAACCAATGTCGTCGACAAGCGAGAGGTAGAGCGACACAAAAAGCGGCTGGATGAGTTTATCGCCGAGAAAATTGCCGGCGCCGGCGCGGATCTCAAGATACGTAATGTGGTCGATGCCGGCCAACCGTTCGGAGCCATCATAGACTGCGCGGAAAACGAGCGTATCGATCTGATCGTCATGTCCTCCCATGGTCGCAGCGGGCTGTCGCGCATGCTGATCGGCAGCGTCACGGACAAAGTCCTGAGAGGGGCGTCTTGTCCTGCCTTGGTCGTTCCGGTGGAAAAAGAAAATTAGCAAGTTCGGCGCAGCAACTGATCCATTTTTAAATCTCAATCGGAATGGCTGAGTTGCTGCGCGGTCAAGCTGTGACCGCCGTTTGCGCCGACGATATAGGTTAAGCGTAATCCCCCGATGACGGCAGCTCTCAAAACACGTCCGCTTGGAGGCCGGCGCGCCAGCGTACGGCATGGGCGATCCAACGGAGAGTGGTTAGACTGACTTTTTCAATTCTCTTATCAGCGGGCTCCCGGTCTAAGGTATAGACTTGGACGCCTAGCGGATGAATTTCCCGGACTATATCGATCCAGATCGCAACCGAATCAGGGTCGGCATTGGTGACCCGTCCCTGCACGAAACAGGCCTGCAGAAAAGTATTTTTTAGCTCCTTCAATCCGGCGACAATCTCGCCCATGTAAACCGGCGCGGCCGGATGATTGAGCTGGCGAAACATTTCCTCGCTGCCCGCATCGAATTTCATAATCTTCAGCTCAAGGAGTTCGAGCGCGGCGCGAACGGCGGGATCTCCGACGGTCGAAGAGTTTGACAGGATGGCGACGCGCGCATGGGGCTGGTAGCGGTCACGGATCTGTTTCACGTTGACGATGACCTCGGCAAGCGCCGGATAGAGAGTCGGCTCGCCATTGCCGCAGATCGAGATGGCATCGATCGTTCTATGGTCGCGTGAAAACTCCGCTAACGCCGTTTCCAGGGCGGTCGCGACTGCATCGACCGAGGGTAAGTCTTTCAGTCGCTCGCCCGGCGTGAACGTTGCCTTCTTGGTCCACCCGTATTGGCAATAAAGACAATTGAAGGAACAGAGTTTGTACTCAACCGGCAGCAAGTTAATGCCGAGAGAACGGCCGAGACGGCGTGACGGCACGGGACCATAGATGATGCCATGCTGCAAGGATATATTTTTTAGCGGCAAATTTGACGTCGTAGTGGTCATGTCGAAAATGGCGCCAATCGCTGTTCAGCGGTTCGCCCTTCGGTAACCCAGCGCGTCTTGCGCGATAATGAGCTTCTGAATGTTCGCCGATCCTTCGACGATCTGATAAGACTTCGCGTCGCGGTAATAACGCTCCACCGGAAATTCCGTTGAATATCCGTAAGCGCCCAGAATCTTTAGCGCGGCGTCAGCGCAAAAAGCCGCGGCTTCGGCGGCCGCATACTTGGCGATGGAAACTTCAAGATTGTAGGGTTGGCCGCGGTCGGCGAGACAAGCGGCTCGATAGACGAGCCATCGAGCGCCTTCTTCCCGCACCACCATTTGCGCGATCAGATCTTGATTCATTTGAAACTGGCCGATCTTCTGCCCGAACTGTTCGCGCTGATTGGCATAGCTTACCGCCGCCTCACGGGCGGCTTTGCCGAGACCGACGGCACCGGCGGCGCAGCCGAGCCGCGTGTGATTCAAGTGGCGCATGCAGATCTTGAAGCCGTCGCCTTCTTGACCGATGAGATTCTCCGCGGGAACGCTGAAATTATCAAATGTCAGCTCTCCGGTCGGAGAACTATGAGCGCCGAGTTTGTCGAGGTCGCGGCGTGTCACGCCGGGCTGATTCAATTCGGCATAGAACGCCGACATGCCGCGATGTTTTTGCGAACGGTCGGTGTACGCGAAGATGACGCCCGCGTCCGCCACCGTAGCGTTGGTGATCCAGATCTTCGTCCCATTGAGCAGATAATTTTTGCCGTCGCGTCTAGCGGTGGTTTTCATTGCCGCCACATCAGAGCCGGCGTCGGGCTCGGTGATGGCAAACAAACCAATCGATTCGCCGCTCAATAATCCCGGCAGGTATTTCTTTTTTTGCTCTTCATTGCCGAACTCGTAGATCGTCACGGCGGGACCGGCCTGCATGTTTAGGTAGACGCGGATGGCGCTGTGAGCTCGGGCGATCTCTTCCGAGATCAGCGCGTGGGCGAGAAAGCCAAGACCGTTGCCGCCGTATTCTTCCGGGATCAAACACCCAAAGAACCCCAGATTGCCCATTTTGGTAACTAGATCTTTCCGAAAAATATGCTCTCGGTCATCTTCCGCCGCGCTTGGCGCGATGTCCCTCTGGGCAAAATCGCGCGCCAGTTTCTGCACTTCGGCCAATTCTTCCGATAACTCAAAATTCATCCGCCTGTTCTTCTTGTTCGCTGGCTGAAAAACGTCGATGCTTATCTAGCTGGACAAGTCCTTTTGATAGTGGATCATCTTCCCCTGGGCGAAACCAAGCCGGCTGAAAAAATGTTGCAGTTCGAATCGGCTGGGATCTATCAGGGTGAAGATCGTCTTGATTCCGTGGTCTTCAGCCGAAGATGTAAATTGCTCGATCAGTTCTTCGGCAATCCCTCGACGCCGGTAAACTGCATCGACGCCAATCATCTCAACCCATGCGACAGTTCCGGGCAGACCAAATTCATGTTCACCGGCCCGGCCCAGAATAAAGCCGACCACGCGGTTATCGTACTCCGCAACCAAAGAGGCCCAGTGCGGCCGCACGGCTTCGGAAATTTCCAGTCGCTTCTCCCAATAATCGGGCCGCGCTACCCCGGTTTCGCGTTCCTCCATGTTGACGATTGCCGTAAGATCTCTTTTGTCGAGGCCTCTTATATGAATATTTTTCGCCATGTTGCTTTCCTCCACTACCGATCCTAGCCGCGGTTAAACCGTAGCGGACGTTTCTCGACGAAAGCGTTGAATCCCTCTATGAAGTCCGGCGTTTCCATGCATCTCGCCTGAGCTCTCGCTTCCATTTCCAAGGCTGTTTCCAGATCCACGTTGGCTTCATGTTCGAGAAGTGCTTTGGTGACTCCGAGGGCGTACTGCGGGCCGTCCTTCA
>DASWHT010000417.1:0-3437 GCA_036398075.1 Binatia bacterium
CTGGGGAGGAAAGAGGTGGGGGTCGATCTTTGGTTTGGCCTAGTGTCCTTTCGCATTCAGTTCCTCCGGCGGTTTGACGTGGCGGAACATCAGATAAAACGCCACGTCGTTGATCAGTTGTAACCCGCCGCCGATAAACAAGGGAAGCGTCAAAGATACGCTTTGCATCAGGTAGGTGGATATGGTGGGGCTGATGCCAAAAGGCACAACCCGGGCCAAGCTGGTTACACCGGCGGCGGAGCCGCGCTCGCTGGACTTAACCATGGCCATGGTAAACGACGAGCGCAGCGGGTTGTCCATGTAGGCAAAGTAGGAGCGTATGGCGAGCAGCGTTGCCGCGATAAAAAAAGTCGGCGCGAGGGGGATGGTGAGATAGATCAGCGACGCCAGCCCGTGGGAGAAGGCCATGGTCTTCACCACCCCTAGATAGCGCGCGATGATCGGGGCGCTCAGGAAGGACAGAGCGGCAAGAAAATAAGAAATGAAGAAAAGGACGCCGAGGGACTTAAGCTCGACACCGTAGCGCAGGAAGAACCAGTAGGAGACCAGCGACCCGGCTAGGCCGGCGCCAAAGTTGTCGACAAACGCCAAGACGGACATCTTGGTTACGAAGACGCCGGTGGACTTGGAGATCTTCTTTTCGGCTTTCTGCGGCTGGTGTTCCTCTCTGATGGAGCGATAAACGAAGAACAGCGCCACGCTGAACAGGATCGTCAGCAGGAAAAGCGGCTTGTATGACGACACCGGCTCCCATCCCCAGCGCTCCTGAAGATATTGAGGGAGGCCGGTGGCGAGCGCTCCCACGGAGCCCATAACCGAGCCGACAAACGAGTTCACGGCGAAGAGTTGATTTCTATTTTCCGGGCTGCATTTCTCCGCCAGCAAGGCTTCCTCGACGGGGTTGAAAGGGCCGCCGCCCTGGCCTCCGCCGGCGGAGCCGCCCGAGCCGACATTGGCGAGCACCACGGCCAGCAAGATGAAAATCAAGTCGCTGAAGAATAAATAAATACCGTTGGAAACGATGGTCAGGACGGCCAACAGCATCAGAATGTTTCGCCGGCCGAAGCGATCGGATAAATAGCCCCACACGGCGGTGAGAAAGGCGCTGCTGATGTAGGCGACGGAAAAGATGATCCCCACCATGACCGTCGAGTAGCCAAGCTGGTCGAGAAAAATGGCGAACACGACGTTCAGGTAGGAAAACGCAAAGGCGCGGATCCCGCGCGAGGCCATGAGCAGTTTGGCGTCATGATTCAATTCGCGAAGCATCGTGGCTGTCTTTGCGGCACCGCGCTATGCCTTCTGCGTCCGTTCCTCCGGCGGTTTAACGCCGCGGAAGAGGTAATAGAAAATAACATCGTGAGCGAGTTGCAAAAAGCCGCCCAAAAAAATCGGCACGTTCAACGCGAAGGCTTGCATCAGATAGGCCGACAGCGTCGGGCTGACGGCCACCGGCACGTGGCGCGACAGCGTAGTGATGCCGGCCGCCGAGCCTCTTTCTTCCGGGCGAACGATCCCCATGACGAATGAGTTCCGCAAAGGGTTATCCATGTAAGCCAGGAAAGAGCGAAGGATGGTCAGCGCGGCGGCGGCGGAGAAAGTCGGCGCCAGCGGCAGACACAAATAGATGAGCGACGCCGCGCCGTGGGAAAGGGCCATGGTTTTTACCACGCCCAGATGACGGGCGAACACTGGGGCGCATAAAAATGACAGCGCCGCCAAGAGGTAGGAGAGAAAAAACATCAAGCCCAGGGATTTGAGTTCGACGCCGTAGCGCAGATAGAACCAATAAGACAGCAGCGGACCGATCAAGCCGGCGCCGAGATTGTCGACCATGCCGAGAAGAGAGATCTTGAGGACGAAACGATTGATGGGTTTTCGCCCCCTGTTCTCCCGTTTGAGGGGAACATGATGTTCGTCGATGCTCGCGTAGGCGAAAAAGAGAACGATGCTAAAAAGTATGGTCAAGGCGAAGAGCGGCTTAAAGGACGCCACCGGCTGCCAATTCCACTGCTGCTGTAGATACTCCGGCAGACCGCTCACTAACGCGCCCAGGGAGCCCATCACTGAACCGACGAAGGCGTTGGTGGAGAAGACCCGGTTGCGGTTTTCCGCCGTGCATTTCTCGGCCAACAGAGCCTGTTCGACGGGATTGAAGGGCCCGCCGCCCTGTCCGCCTCCCCCCGATCCGCCCGTTCCTACGTTAGCGATGATCACCGCCAGAAAAATAAAATATAGCTGGCTGAAAAAGACGTAGATGGTATTGGAAACCGTTGTCAGCAGGGCCAGCAGCATGAGGATGTTCTTGCGTCCATAGCGATCCGACAAAAATCCCCACAGCGCCGTCAGCACGGCGCCGCTGGCGGAGGCGGTGGAGATCACCAAGCCGATCGTGACCGTGGAGTAGCCGAGTTGATTGAGATAGATGGCGAAGACTATGCTCAGGTAGGAAAACGCGAACGCCCGAACACCGCGCGAAATCATCAAGACCAAAAGATCCCGTTGTAAGTTTGCCAACATCGATGCGCTGGTCTTTCGGCTATGGCTGGTATTTTTCCCGTTCCAGGTCGAGCTCCGTCTTGATGCCGATGGCATGGAGCGCGTCGTTGGCCTGTTCCAGGGATGAGCTCTGGAGCACGGCACGGGCCGGCCGCGCGAGAGTATCGAGGAGCTTCGTTGTGGCAATGAAGAAGGTGAGGGCGGTCAGCGGCGTGAGTTTTACCTTTCTTTGATCGCTGCGAATGTTGGTTTCACCCCAGGCGCCATGGAAGCACCGTACAGGGATCGCGCTGGCTTCCGTGGAAACCGTTTTGATGACTTCCGCCAACTCCGCGGCGATCTTTGGCGTGAGCGACCAACAGCCGAGTAGTCCACCGGCGGCCGCGATTTTGCTCAGCGCCAGCTCGATTTCATCGACGGTCAACTCGCCGTCGCTGCCATAGCCGAACACGCCCCATAATGTCCGCCAGCCGCGTTTTTCCATTTCGGCGAAGGCCGCCAGCATAACCGAATCGGCCAGCGGGCTACGCAAGCCGGCCTCGTGGCCTTGGGCGAGGGAGTCGCCGCCGACGTCGAGGCCGACGAGCAGGTCGATGTTGAATTCTGTCATCGCGGCTTCCAATCCCGCTACGACGCCCTGCGCGCCGCCGTTGATATCTACCAGCAAGACTTCGGTATTGCGCGCCGCGGCCATCTTCGATTCGGCAAAGTAAACGCCGGTGTTGGTGCGCGTGGCGGCGTTGGCCATCCATGCATATTCGTGCAGCGCGCGAACGGCTTCTACTTCGTGTAACCGGCGCGGCCCGGGAACCGGGTCATAGACGTAGCGCTCCCACGATAGACCGCCAAGAACGAATTCCAAGCCGCAGAATTCGAGAAAGCGCGCGCAGGCCAAGGCGCCCACCACGTCACCGCCGCCGCCCACGCCGATCACCAGT
>DASWHT010000418.1:0-11063 GCA_036398075.1 Binatia bacterium
TTTGCCGCCGAGCGAGTCCAACGGCATCTCGCGCAGCTGCCGGGACGAAGAGATGCCGCCGTTGGCGCTCAAAAACCCCCTGGTACGGTTACACGTTGGGCTTGTGGGGCGCTGAGGACGACGCGATGGCGGAAGCGGTGGCGCGAGGAGAGCCGGCCACCATGCGTGAGCGCGCGAAACCTTAAATAGGCACTTCCGGGTTTGCTGTGAAAGAGTATTCACCACCGAGTCGCAGAGTTCGCAGAGGGTTTGCCCTCGATGATATCCTCTTTCGATATTCTCCGAGCCCTCAGCGCCTCCGCGGTTAGCAACACGGGAGCGAGAAGCCCCATTAATTATGGACGCCCAGGAGATTCATGACATCACGCTGATGATTAACGGAAAAGTTCATCAGGTCAGCGTCGACTCCAATTGGACGCTGAACGACGTGCTGAGAAATCGCCTGGGTCTCACCGGCACCAAGCGCGCCTGCGACTACGGCGGCTGCGGCTCCTGCACCGTCCTCATGGATGGCTTGGACGTTTACTCCTGCTCGATTTTGGCGATGGAGGCGGCAGGCAAAGAGATCCTGACGATTGAAGGCCTCGGTACAGGAGAGAACCTTCACCCCTTACAGAAAAGCTTTGCGCTTTCATATGCCGCCCAGTGCGGCTGGTGCACGCCGGGCATGATCATGTCCGCGAAGGCGTTGCTCGATCGCGAGCCCAATCCGACGGAACAAGCAGTGCGCGTCGCTCTTTCCGGCGTTCTCTGCCGCTGCACGGGCTACACGTCCATCATCCAGGCCGTGCTCGGCGCCGCCCGCGTCATGAGGGGTGATTCGTGAGCGAGAACTTGCTCACGGTCGGGAGATCGGTTCCGCCGATCTACGGAATCGAGAAGGCCACCGGCGCGCTGTGCTTCCCCGCCGACGTAACTCTCCCGGGGATGCTGTGGATGAAAATCCTGCGGAGCCCCCATGCCCACGCAAGGATTCTCGAGGTCGATGCGACCGCGGCGCATAAAATGAAAGGCGTCGCGGCGATTCTGACCCACAGAGATGTTCCACGAGTGCTGTTTGGGCCGTATCAAAATGAAATCTATGCGCTCGAGGAAGAGCTACGATTCGTCGGCGACACAGTCGCGGCCGTGGCCGCGGAGGATTGGAATATCGCGGAAGAAGCCGTGCGGGCGCTGCGGGTTAAATACGAAGTCCTGCCCGCGATTCACGATGCGGAAGCCGGGACCCAATCGGGAGCGCCGGACGCCATTGTCGATTATCCTGACCCCCTCAGCATCAAGCCCGGCGACATAAGAGCGGATCAACTCGCCACTTTCGGAAATATCATCGGACTCAAGGAAGGCGGCCCGACGGTGGCGAACCGGCGCGGCGATGTGGAGGCGGGTTTCCAGCAAAGTGACGTGTTGGTGGAACGCGTCTTTCGCCAGTCGGAAGTGAATGCCGTTTCCCATGAACCGCGCGCCTGCGTTGCGATCTATGAGGACGGCAAGTGCACGCTTTGGTGTTCGGTGCAAGATCCCTACCGCCTCCAGGACGGAGCGGCGCGGGTTCTCGGGTTGCCCATGGCTAACGTAAGAGTTGTGGCCACCAATCTCGGCGGCGCGTTCGGCGTCAAAGTCACCGGGCGTTTCGCGATTCTTTGCGCGCTCCTGGCGCGGGATACCGGCCGTCCGGTAAAAATCTGGTTCAGCCGCGAAGAAGAGAGCATCGACTCGCATAACCGCTCGGCGCTTACGCATTATGTCAGAGCGGGAGCGAAGAAGGACGGCTCGCTGACGGCGATCCAGGTTCGCACGTTTCTTGATAACGGTTACTGGCCTTTTGGCGGGTTGGGGCAAAATATCGGCTTTGCGATTTGCACAAGGCCCGTCGATCTCTATCATCGCTGTCCTAATGTCAATTGGGAAGTGTTTGTCGTCAGGACCAACCGGCCCAGTACCGGACCCTACCGAGGGCGAGCCGATGCCGAAAGCCACTTTCCCGTCGAGTCCGTGATGGATGAGCTGGCGCAGAAAATTGCCATGGACCCCATCGAGTTTCGGCTCAAGAACCGCCTGCGCCAGGGCGATGATCTTTGCTCGGCGCCGAAAAAGATCGTGTCTACGGTTTGGCTGGAAGAGGCGGCGCGCAGCGGCGCCGCTGCCATCGATTGGCAGCGCAGGGCTGCGTTGCGCGCGTCCCATTCGGGCGCACGCAAACGGGGCATGGGTATGGCGATGGTCATTCACAGCTGCGGCAGCAACCCGGCGGGGACTTCCGAAGCCGAAGTCGCCATTGATTCGGAGGGAAGGATTGCGCTTTTTTCCGGAACGGCGGATCAAGGCTCGGAGCAGCAAACGACCTTGCGCCAGATGGTCGCCGAGGTTTTCGGCGTAGCGCTCGATGACGTCGGCGGCGCCAACGCCGATACTTCGACCTGTCCCTTCGACTCCGGACCGTTTTCCAGCCGCACTGTTTACGCCACCGGCATCGCTGCTTGCCGGGCGGCTGAAACAGCGAAAAGCAAATTACTCGAGTGCGCGTCGCTGGTTCTGAACACCGCGGCAAAGGATCTCGAGACCGGAAATAAATTTGTCTGGCTGCGCGGCGATAGGTCAAAACGGTTGAGCCTGAGGGATGTTGCGGCGCACGCGGGAGGATCGATCAGAGGCCACGGCATTCACCGCCCCAATGAAGATCCTCTCTTCGCTTATGGATTTGCCGCGGCCTTCGCGGAAGTGGAAGTCGATATCGAAACGGGCGAAGTCAAGGTCATCCGCCTGGTCTCATCGCACGACGTCGGCCGCGCCATCAATCCGATGATCGTCGAGGGTCAAATTCTTGGAGGGGCGGCTCAGGGTTTGGGTTACGCGCTGACCGAAGGTTTCTGTTTCGACCAGCGCACCGGCACCGCCCTCAATCAGTGGTTTCTCGATTTGCGGACTCCTTCGATTCTCGACATCCCGGATATCGAGCCGGTGATCGTCGAATTGGGCGAGCCGACCCATCCGTTCGGCGCCAAAGGATGTTCGGAGATTTCCTATGTCGGCGTCGCTCCGGCGATCGCCAACGCCATTTGTCATGCCACGGGCGCCCGTGTGACGGAGCTGCCGATGACGCCGGATGTCGTTTTGAAAGCCCTTCGCGAGGCTAAGAGGACCGGCGCGTGAAGAATTTTAAACACATCGACGCGTCTTCGACGGAGGAGGCGGTATCGGCTCTGGCCCGATATGGAGAAGGGGCGCGGGTGCTCGCGGGAGGGCAGGATCTGCTCTTTCGGATAAAGAAATACATCGTCAATCCGGAGTGTGTCGTCAATATCAAAACCATTCGCGGTTTGAATTTCATTCGCTCCGATGCGCCGGAGCCTGTCCGTATCGGCGCGCTCGCGACGTTGTCCCAGATCGCCCAATCGCCCCAACTGCAGCGGAGCCACGCGGCGCTGGCCCAGGCGGCCGGTGTGGTTGCCTCGCCGCAGATTCGTAACATGGGAACGGTGGCGGGAAACATCTGCCAGGATGTTTGGTGCTGGTATCTTCAAGACGGTTTCTCTTGTTGGAAGTCCGACGGCAAGTTTTGCGATCTGGCGGCTGGCGACAGCCGCTACTACGGCAGCGTCATGGGCGGCCATCTCTGCCTGTCGAACCATCCATCGGACACGGCCGTGGCGCTGGCGGCGCTGGACGCAAAGGTCCACGTCGTGTCGCCGCGCGGCGGGCGGGTTGCTCCTATGGACGAATTTCTCTGCGGCCACAACTGGGTCGGCGCCAGGCTCCAATCCCATACTCTGGAACTCGACGAGATCGTCACCGAGATCGAAATTCCCTTCCGCCCCACGCGTAGCACCTACGTCAAATTCGCCTTGCGCAAGTCGTGGGATTTCGCCATCGCCAGCGTTGCGGTGAGCGCGGTGATTCAAGAGCGCGTCTGGACCGACTTGAGAATCGTGCTCGGCGCCGTGGCAACGTTTCCTTACCGGTGCACCAAAGCCGAAGATCTCCTTAGGGGCAGGCCGATGGGCGAGGATTTGGCGATTGCGGCAGCAGACGCCGCGCTCAAGCGCGCGAAGCCCCTGCGCATGAATCAATACAAAGTCGATTTGAGCAAGACGCTGCTCCGGCGCGCGCTGTTGTCGCTGGCGGCGTAAAAATTTTTTCTGAATGGAGTCGTCTACATGGCGGGAAGAGACTTGCGCGACTGGATCGATGATCTGGAGGAACGAAACGATTTAAAACGCATCGGCGTAGAAGTGGACTGGAACGAGGAGATCGGCGCGATCACAAGAGAAGTAGCGAGCCAGTTCGGGCCGGCACTACTCTTCGATAACATCAAAGGCCATAAAAATACCCTTTGCCGCCGCCTTTTCACCAACGGCACGGGAACAAAAAAGAGAGTCTGCCGGATGCTCGGTCTGATGGAGGAAACTCCCAATCGCGAGCTGGTAGCGGTCTTCAAGGAGCGATTTTCCAAACCGCTCAAGCCGGTGACGGTGTCCAGCGGGCCGGTCAAGGAGAATATCGTCAAAGGGGACGCGGTCGATCTTTTTCAACTGCCGGTGCCCAAATGGAATCCCCATGACGGCGGCCGCTACATCATGACCTCGGCGAGCGTCGTCACCAGGGATCCGGATTCCGGTACGCTCAACGCCGGCACCTACCGCGGCATGATCGCCAAGAAAAACACCATTGGCGTTCTGCTCGCGATGACCCAAGGGTGGGGAAAGCATTTCAGCAAATACAAAGCACGCGGGCAAGAAATGCCGGTCGCCGTGGTCATCGGTTGGGACCAAACGCTCTTCATGGCGGCATCGACGCCGGTGAATCATCCCGAATATGACCTGGCCGGCTCTTTGAGAGGCGCGCCGGTGGAACTGGTCAAATGCGAGACCAACGATCTCCTGGTTCCCGCCTCCGCGGAAATAGTGCTGGAAGGGTTCGTTTCGCCAGACCCGAAAAGCTTCGAGCCGGAAGGCCCGTTCAGCGAATATCCCGGGTACTACGCCGGGCGCAAAACGCCGAAGCATGCCATTCGCGTCGAATGCATCACGCACCGCAACGATCCGATTTTTCACGGTTGCTTGACCGGCGCGAGTCCCGGCAGAACCAACGAGGGGACGACCTGGACACCGGCGACTTTTTCGGCGATGGCCTGGCAGTATCTGGAAGAGGCGGGTGTCCCCAACGTCACCGGCGTCTGGCGCGGCAAGTGGCCGGAACTCCTGCGCGTGCAGATCCGTAAGAGCCATCGCGGCCACGCGCAGCAAGTGGCAACGGCTCTCTGGGGTTGCCATCTCGCTAACTACGCCGGCAAGCATCTCATCGTGGTCGACGATGATATTGACATTCATGATTGGGAAGCCATCGAGTGGGCGCTCTGTTACCGAGTCAACGCCGGGCTCGGTGATATCACGACGTTTCCGGGGACATCGGGCTCAATGCTTGATCCAAGCGTGCCGTCAGAAGAGCGGGATTCAGTCAAGTACGGTCACGGCAAATGGACCCGCGTGTTGATCGATGCGACGATCAACTGGGAACTCGAGCCGCAGGAGCAGTTCGGCGGTAACCGCTACCCGCCGCTGGGCACAGCGATCTCGCCCGAGATGACGGAAACGCTTAAGCGCCGCTGGAAAGAATACGGGTTCTAACCTAGCACGGCAGAGCCGCAACCAAAAGAATAAGAAAAGAATTTTACCGCAAAGCTTGTCCTGAGCGAATGCGAAGGAACTTGAATCACACAAAGAACGCCCCGTGGAATTGCGGACCTTATTCCACGGGGTAGGGGCGCAGCATGCTGCGCCCGTTTTAGAATGTGCGCGCGACGCAATACAAAGGAGATATGCGACGTATGGATACCAAAGTTATCAACATAGGCGCCACGCGCCAACGCTCCTTGACCTATTATGAACGCTGGATCAAGAGAGAAGGCGTGCCGGTGGTCGAAGGTTTTGGCGTCACCGACGTGCGCCGTCTGCAGCTCAAGCCTTGGAAACGCTTGGGCTGCGATGGAGCCTACCTGCAGTTTCGCGGACTAGAGGGGATCACGGGCGTGTACGTCGGCCGACTTGCGCCGGGTCTGTCTACCGAGCCCGAACGACACCTGTATGAGAAAATAATTTACATTCTGCAAGGTGAAGGGGTAGCGGAAATCCAACAGCGTGACTGCGTGCCGCAGACCTTTCAATGGCAAACAGGAAGTTTGTTCTCTCCGCCGATGAACGCGCTCCATCGCTTGATAAATTATTCTGGCGCGCCGGCGCTTTTTCTCGCCGTCACCACCGCGCCCATGGCCCTGGATCACTATCACAACGAGCAGTTTATTTTTAACAGCGATTTTTCGTTTAATGACCGCTACGACGGCGAGCCGGGTTATTTCGAAGCGGGTAACGAGCGCTACCTTGCCGCCAACAACCGGCAGTGGATTTGGGAAACCAACTTTATTCCTGACGCGCGCAAGGCGCACATCGATGCGCAGGAACAAAAAGGGACTGGCGTCAATATCACGCAGTTTGAGATTTCCAATAACATTTTGATTGGCCACCTCGCCGAATGGCCGGTGGGCCGCTATCACAAAGCACACTTCCACGGCGGCGGCGCCGTCCTGGTCGTGCTGAGGTCCCAAGGCTATTCATTGATGTGGCCGAATCACCTGGGTACCAGGCCTTACGAAAATGGACTTGACGATCAAGTAGTACGGGTCGATTGGGAGCCCGGCAGCGTCTTCAGTCCGCCGACCAACTGGTTTCACCAGCATTTCAACACCGGTCCCGAGCCGGCACTGCAGTTGGCACTGCGCTGCGGCAGCCAAAAATTCCCGCTCGGGATTCGCGTGGGCGCGATACGCGCCGGCGTCTACACGTCCGTGAAACAGGGTGGAACCTTGATCGAATACGACGATGAGGATCCGTCGATCCGGCAAACCTACGAAGCTGAGTTGGCGAGAAAGGGCATCGAGCCCGACATGAACTACGACGTTGCTGCCAATAACGATTGACGATTTGTTCATGTCTTCGTATAAATCCGTAATCACGCAGATTCGATTATGAGCAATAAATCCCGAGCGCTGGACCAGCCCGTGGCGTTCGAACGAAGGTCGCTTTTCCCTAAACGGTCGTTGCAAATACCCGCGTTGCCGATGGCGATCTTGCTTGTCGTCGTCGGGTTTCTCGTGCTCACGCCGTTATCTTTGATGATCCTCAATAGTTTCCAGACTGCCCGTCCCGGCGAGGCGATTGTGTGGGGATTCGAAGGATGGGTCAAGGCTTTTACCACCCCAGGGATCGTCAACGCGATAAGCAACACTTTTTCTCTCGCCATCACACGCCAGGCCATCGCGCTTCTGATCGGCGCGTTTTTTGCCTGGCTCGTCGCGCGCAGCGATATCCCGATGAAAGGCTTATTAGAGTTTTTTTTCTGGCTGTCGTTCTTTTTGCCCGCGCTGCCGGAAACCATGGGTTGGATCCTGCTGCTGGATCCCAAGTACGGCCTGCTCAACCAGGGACTTATGGGCCTCGGCATCGTGAGCCAACCCTTGTTCAATATCTATTCCTTCTGGGGCATCATCTGGGCGCACCTGGGCGGCACGGTGAGCGTTAAAGTGATGTTGCTCGCACCGGCCTTTCGCAATCTCGATGCGGCGCTGGAAGAGTCCTCGCGCATCTCCGGCGCCAGCGGCTGGCATACTTTTTTTCACATCATCATTCCGGTGATGGCGCCGGCGATCTTGGTGACGATGATATTGGGAATGATCCGTTCCCTCGAAGCCTTCGAGGTCGAATTGTTGCTCGGGACTCCCATCGGATTGCAGGTTTATTCCACCAAGATTCATGAACTGGTCACCTGGGAGCCGCCGCAGTTCGCGCCGGCCATGGCGCTGAGCACGCTGTTTCTCGGCCTGTTGTTGTTCATGGTGGCGCTGCAGCGCCAATACATCGGCAAGCGTGTTTACGCGACGGTGACCGGCCGCGGCTTTAGCATGCGTCCGACCCAGCTGGGACGCTGGCGTTATCCAGCGTTTGCGCTGGTGCTGACCTTTGCCCTGTTCATCACGGTCATTCCAACCACGCTGTTGGTCATGGGCACCTTCATGAAGCTCTTCGGCTTTTTCAATATTGCCGATCCCTGGACCCTGGAGAACTGGCGCGCGACCTTCAGCGATCCGGTGTTGTTTCGCTCGATCTGGAACACCCTCGCCGTGGGCCTTGGTTCGGGTGTGATCGGGGTGTTTTTCTACGCCTTCATCGCCACCATGATCGTCAAGACGCGTCACCGCGGCCGCTGGGTGCTGGATTTTCTCTCCTGGTTGCCGTGGTCCATACCCGGCATACTGCTCGGCATGGCGCTTTTGTGGACTTTCTTGCAAACTAAAATTTTTCTGCCGATCTACGGCACGGTCTATCTGCTGATGATCGCCATGGTTATCAAGAGCATGCCCTTCGGCACGCAGATGATCAAAAGCGTGTTAATGCAACTCGGCAACGACCTCGAAGAAGCCTCGAAGGTCTGCGGCGGCACCTGGTTCGACACCTTCCGGCGCGTGGTAATGCCGCTGATCATGCCGGCGCTGATCACCGTTGGTTTGGTGGGTTTTATCTCAGCGGCGCGCGATATCAGCACCGTAGTGCTGCTCGGTTCGGGAAAATCGCGCACGCTGTCGCTTTTAATGCTCGACTTTGCCGCCGGCGCCGAGTTTGAAAAAGCCACAGTGGTGGCGGTCATGGTCGTGGGCCTGGTGGTGATTGCGGCGCTCATCGCTCGCGTCCTCGGCGGCCAGGTGGGCGTGCGGGAATAGCGGTACGGTTGAATTGTAGGGGCGGGTTTCAAACCCGCCCTTACACAGGAGAAATGCATCATGCCGCTCGATGAAGCATCAGCAAAAAGATACGCGCGCAAATCGGCTTTTCTCGAATTCTGTGAAAAAGACGGGCTGGCGCTGCTCACCGGTTACGGCGTCGAAGATCTCAAGAGCGCGCCGCTCAAGCACTGGGAGCGTTGGGGTGGTCCGGCGGCGTACTGCCATCTCGAAGGCTCACAGGGATTCGTCGGCGTGATGATCGCCGAGATCCCGCCGGGTAAGAGCCTCAAACCGCTGCGCCATATGTACGAAGAACAGGTGCTGATTCTCAAAGGCCGCGGCGCCACTCAATTCTGGAGCGAGTCGAGCAAAGAGCCGATTACCCTGGAGTGGCAGGCGGGAAGCCTTTTCTCGCCGCCGCTCAACGTCAGACACCAGCACCACAACGGGTCCGCCAGTGAGCCGGTGCGATTCGCCACGGCGAATAACCTGCCGCTCATTATGAACGTCTATAACTCGCCGGAGTTTGTCTTCAACGTTCCCTATGAATTCAACGATCGTTTCGCCGGCCAGAAAGATTTTTTCAGCAGCGAGATGAAGCCGGGCGAGCAAGAAGACCGCGTGGTTAATTTTATTGCCGATCTTAGCGCCGTCACCCTCGATCCCCATCCCGAGCGCGGCATCGGTTTCAGCCGCTTGGGCATTCATCTTTCGGGAAATTCGATGGTCGGTCACATCATGGCCGTGGAATCCGGCACCTACAAGAAAGCGCACCGGCACGGGCCGGGGGCTCAGGTCATCGTCCTTGCTGGCAAAGGCTATTCGCTCATGTGGCCTCCGGGAGGCAAGTTCGTTCGAGTTGATTGGAAGCCCGGCAGCCTGCTGGTGCCGCCGGAAGGTTGGTATCATCATCACTTCACGACGAGCAAAGAACCCGCCCGCCATCTCGCGCTGCGCCGCGGCCTGCGTCAGGTCGGCTATCCCTGGCGGCCTAATTTGAGCGAACATGAAGGCGGCCACCTCCTCGAACACGAAGACGAGCCGCCTGAGGTCCGCGCCATGTACGAGGCGGAACTCGCCAAAGAGGGCGTTCCGTTCCGTATGCCACCGATCGAAAGGCATGCCTGACCCTGACCTGACCCCTGACCTAATCCGGCTCGTGGAGGCCCCGTGTGAAGTGTTCTCAGTGCCAGCATGAGAATCGATCGGGAGCGAAGTTCTGTGAAGAATGCGCGACACCGCTAGCGCGCACCTGCGCGAACTGTGGCACCCAGCTTTCCGCGACTGCGAAGTTCTGCCCCGAGTGCGCGCATCCCGTAACTGGTAGTGCAATTGCACAACCGCGCATTGTTTCACCTGAGACCTACACTCCTAAGCATCTAGCCGAGAAGATTCTCACATCCAAAAGCGCCCTCGAAGGCGAGCGCAAACAGGTCACGGTGCTGTTTGCCGACATGAAGGGGTCGATGGAGCTGCTGGCGGACCGTGATCCTGAGGAGGCTCGGAAGATACTCGATCCGATTATCGAGCAGATGATGGAAGCTGTTCACCGTTATGAGGGGACAGTCAGCAACTTGATGGGTGACGGCATCATGGCGCTGTTTGGCGCGCCACTCGCCCACGAAGACCATGCGGTGCGTGCTTGTTACGCCGCGCTCCGAATGCAGGAGTCGGTGAATCGCTATGCTGACGGAGTGCGGCGGACCGAGGGTGTGCCGATTCAAATCAGACTGGGTTTGAATTCAGGAGAAGTAGTGGTCGGTGCCATCGGCAACGACTTGAAGATGGACTACACGGCGATCGGCCAGACCGTGCATTTGGCTTCGCGCATGGAACAGATGGCGAAGCCGGGTTCCATCATGCTGACCGCCGACACACTACAACTGGCCGAGGGCTATGTGCAGGTGAAGTCGCTTGGTCCGGTCAGCGTCAAGGGATTGACTGAGCCGGTGGAAGTTTTTGAAGTTAGCGGAGTTGGCGCCGCGCGCTCTCGTCTGCAAGCGGCAGCCGCGCGAGGATTGACGCGCTTCGTCGGACGCGATGCTGAAACCGAGCAGCTTCGAAAAGCACTTGAACAAGCGCGCGGAGATCATGGTCAGGTGGTCGGTGTCGTCGGAGAACCGGGTCTTGGCAAGTCACGGCTGTTCTTCGAATTCATACACTCGCATCGAACCCAGGGCTGGTTGATCCTCGAAAGCGGGTCAGTTTCATATGGAAAAGCCACACCCTATTTGCCAGTCATCGATCTCCTCAAAGCCTACTTTAAAATTCAGGACCGCGACGATCAGCGCGA
>DASWHT010000419.1:0-3592 GCA_036398075.1 Binatia bacterium
CGATATGGGCGCCGACGTCATCAAGGTCGAGCCGCCCTCGGGCGAAGTGTCGCGGCGCATTCCGCCGTTCAAGGGTGATGTTCCGCATCCTGAGACAAGCCTCTATTTCCTCCACTTCAATACCAATAAGCGCGGCATCACACTGGACGTGGAAACAACCGACGGCCGAGCCATCTTCCTCGAGCTGGTTCGCAAAGCCGACGTGGTCATTGAAACCTATTCGCCGCAGCGCGCAGACAAAGTCAGGCTGAGCTACGCGCAGTTGAGCGCCGTCAATCCGCGTCTCGTCGTGGCTTCGATCACGCCGTTTGGCCGATCGGGTCCATGGCGCGATTACAAAGCCGATGACATCGCCGGTATCGCGCTCGGCAATTTGCTGTACCTTGCCGGTGAACGGGGCAAACCGCCGCTTCAACCTGCGGGAGAGCTCGCCTACGGCATGGCATCGGCTTATGGCGCATTTGGCGTTGCGGTGGCGCTCTATCACCGAGCGGCAAGCGGACGCGGCCAGCATATCGACGTGTCGACGCACGAATGCGCGGCGCACATCGCCGGGTATTACATTCCCCATTACAGCGCTACGGGGGCGAAGCCAGCGCGCGCGCGGCGCAACGGCGAAGAGGCGGATCTTTATGATCCCTACGCCGTCAAAGACGGCCACGTGCGCTTCTTCATTGTCGCCAGGGAACAATGGCGCCGCCTGGTAGAATGGATGGGGCGGCCCGCCTCGATTTCCGGCCCCGAGTTTGAAAAGACGACCTATCGGCGACAACATCCGGCCATCGTTCAGGCCGCGATCGCGGAATTTTGCCGCGGCTTCACCAAGCAGGAAATGTACGAGGAAGGCCAAAAACGGCGCATCAGCGTTACACCGATCAACACGGTGGGAGAGTTCATGGAGAGCGCTCAAACCAAGGCCCGGCAGCTCTTTGTTGAAATGAATCACCCCGTGGTCGGCAAATATTTGCAATTCGCCGCGGTGCCGCGCCTGAAAGAGTGCCCTGGGGCGATCAGCCGTCCGGCGCCTTTGCTTGGCGAACACAATAACGAAATATTTTGCGGCGAACTCGGGTTGAGCAACGACGATCTGGTTGCCTTGCGATCGTCGGGAGTGATTTAGATGGCCAAGTTACCTTTGGAAGGTATTCGCGTTGTGGAGTTGACGACCGGAGCGGCGGGACCGACGGTCGGTCGCGTGCTCTGCGAGTTCGGCGCCGAAGTCATCCGCTGCGAGACGCGGTTGCGCGGCGATGGTCACCGGGGCGAGGACCCGAAGTTGTGGAACAAGAAGCCGGATTTCATAAAACTCCAGCGCGGCAAGAAATCCTTCACCGTGAATATGCAAACGGCCAAAGGCCGCGAGCTCGTAAAGCAATTGGTGCGGCAGTCCGATGTCCTCATAGAAAATTTCGGCTTGGGCGTGCTGGAAAAATGGGGCCTCGATTATCCTCAACTCCAGGAGCTCAATCCCGCGTGCATCCTGATCCGCGTCAAAGGCATGGGCTGCACCGGCCCGCACGCCACCGACCTGACTTACGGTCCCAACGTCATTAACAACATGGGTGCAAGTTATCTGTGGAACTATGCTGGGGCGACTACGCCGACCGCGGAGCCAAGAACCCAGCATCCGGATTTTATGGGCGGAGTCGTGGGCGCGTTCGGCGTCGTCCTGGCTCTGCTGCAACGCAAAACCACGGGGCGCGGCGACTTGATCGATAACGCACAGTTGGAAATCGGCGCTACTCTCCTGGGACCTCAATATATGGAGTATTCCGTCAACCGGCGCGATCCGAAACCCGAGGGCAACCACAGTTTGGTTGCCGCGCCCTATGGGCCTTATCAATGTAGCGGAACCGACCGTTGGTGTGTGATCTCGATCTACACGCAAGCTGAATGGGAAAACTTGGCGCGGTTACTGGAAAAATCGGGCGCGAAACCCGATGCCAAGTTTGCCACTCACCTGGGCCGGGTGCGCCACCGGCGAGAATTGGACCAGTGGGTGACCGACTGGACTCTGCAACGCGACCCTTACGAAGTCATGGAGCTTTTGCAAGGCGTCGGGGTTTGCGCCGCCGTCGTTCAGGACGTGGAGGATCAATTCAAGCGCGACCGACAGTATGCCGCCACCGGTTTCTTATTGGAAATGAACGAGCCCGAGGCCGGCACTATCGCCACCGAAAATGTTCCTATTCGCCTCTCGGAGACTCCAGGGAAAGTACGCGGCGTCGCTCCGCTCATGGGGCAACACACGCATGAAATCGCAAGTGGTCTTTTGGGGCTGACGGATGAAGAGATCCGGCAGCTAGAGGAAGAGAAAGTCTTGTACTGAATCGGAATGCTGACCCAAGTCTTGCAATCACGCAATGGCGCATCGCAAGACGCGACTCCATACTCTGAACACCGATCATAACTCGCGCAAAGGCGCAAAGGGCGCCAAGTTCAGAGTCCGATAAAGGGGATTTCCTTTGCGTTCTTGGCGCCTTGGCGCGAGAACAGAATTTATTGGAGTTGGGGCCTGATCTCTTTTCTGTGCCATCTATCGCGCTGGCAGCGGCGCCGGGCCAGAGAAAGCCTTGAACATTTGGATCAATTCGGCATCACGAGGCGTGTCTTGAATGGCCTTGGTCAATTCCTCCGGCATCATGGGACTGGCGTCTTCGCCGACGATCTTTTGGTATTCGCGATGAAAGTCGGCATCTTTGAAAGTCTTGCGCATCGCTTCCTGAACGATCTCCACCCGATCTTTAGGCGTTCCAGGGGACAAAACGTAGGGTGAGCCCGTAAGCCTGAATATTCGCGAGAGGGCGATGAGCTTTCTTTCTTTTTCAGATTTAGCAAAGCTCTCGATCTCGGGAAGGTGGCCGAAGCGGGCATACTTGAGCCCTTTGGGAACCTCCAAAATGGCGTGAAAATCCATCAGACCTTTTTCCACCCAATCGGGATTACGCTTCCAGACCGATGTTGCAGTGTTCGCTCTGGCATCGACTTCCCCGCGCAGCAGCGCAACATCCAATTCGGGCGCCGCGTAACCCGGAATGAACTTCGGTTCCTTTAAACCGAGAAAGTAGGCAAAAAACCGAACCGCTATATAGGCGCTATGTCCTACCGTCCTGCCGCCGACTCTGACCCCGGACGTCGCTCTGAGTTTTTCCAAATTGCTCAGGCCGGCTTCTTTTCGGGTATAGAACACCAGGTGGCTGACGCTTTGCGGCGAGCCAAGGTAGAAAAATTTATCAATATCGTACATCACTCCGCTCTCGCCCAAGAGATTCAGTGCAATTACGGCGCTGCTGAACGCTCCGATCGTGAGCCCGTCAGGACGGGCAACGCGGTCCATATGATTGCCCACTTGTCGACCACCGCCGCCGTCCATGTACTGGACCACGATGGCGGGATTTCCCGGGATATATTTGCGCAGAAAAGGAATCATAGACTTGACGCGGTTATCGCCGATTCCTCCGGGGGCGGTACCGGCGATGACCGTTATGGTTTTGCCCTGGTAATATGGCGCTTGAGTGAAACCGTGATCGGGTGCAAGCCCGGCGAGCACCAATAGCGCGCCAAAAACTGCTATTCCAACAAACGCTCTATG
>DASWHT010000420.1:0-2335 GCA_036398075.1 Binatia bacterium
TCCTCGGCCTACGGACCGGAAGAAGCCTTTCTCGCCCTCGGGGAGCACTTCTATCTCGCCCTGCCGTTAGCGCTTCTCATGGCGGTAACGGTCTTCGTCATATCCGCCAGCTACTCCCAAGTTATCGAGCTGTTTCCTACCGGCGGCGGCGGTTATCTGGTGGCAACGAAGTTATTGGGCGCGAAGGCCGGGCTGGTATCAGGCGCCGCGCTGGTGGTTGACTACATGTTGACTATTACCATCTCCATCGCCGCCAGCGCCGACGCCTTGTTCAGTTTCGCGCCGCTACAATACCAGGCTTACAAGATTGTCGCGGAAATATTTTTCATTTTCGGCCTGATTCTCTTGAATCTGCGCGGCGTGAAGGAGTCGGTGATATTTCTAATGCCGATTTTCCTGCTCTTTGTGGTTATGCATATTGTCGCTATCATCCTCGGGGTAGCGCCCCATCTCGGCGATATGCCGGCTTTGATCTCGAACTCGTACCGTGAAACGGTGGGTGACGTACAGGGGTTAGGGCTGATCGCGACATTGGCGATTTTGCTCCGCGCGTATAGCCTTGGCGGCGGCACTTATACCGGTATCGAGGCGATAAGCAACGGGCTGCAGATTTTGCGCGAGCCGCGTGTCGAGACCGGCAAAAGGACCATGCTTTACATGGCCACTTCGCTCGCCTTCACTGCCAGCGGCATCTTACTTTGCTATCTCTTGAATCAGGTCGTCCACGAGCCGGGAAAAACCCTCAACGCCAGTTTGTTCGTGAAGGTTTTCGGACCGATCTTTGGTGCCGATACCTCTATGACCGCCATCTTGGTGATCGTTACGCTTTTCACCGAAGCCGCGCTCTTGGTTGTCGCCGCGCAAGCCGGGTTTCTCGCCGGGCCGCGGGTGCTTTCCAACATGGCGCTGGACTCCTGGGCGCCGCATCGATTGTCCCACTTGAGCGATCAGTTGGTAACCCGCAATGGCGTCTGGTTCATGGGTTTAACGTCTTTCGCGTTTCTGATTTACAGCCATGGAAACGTCAAGCTCCTGGTGGTCATGTACAGCATTAACGTGTTTCTGGTTTTCACGCTGTCGCAGATGGGAATGTGCCGCCACTGGTGGGAGGTGCGAAAATCGCAAATGCCGTGGCGGGCTAAACTGTTTATCGCCGGCCTGGGGATGTTTCTAACGGGCACCATTTTGTTTGTAACCATAGCCACCAAGTTTGCCGAGGGCGGCTGGGTGACCATTTTTGTCACTCTCGCGTTCATCCTGTTGTGCCAGGCGGTGCGTTGGCATTACGACCGGGTCAAGAGGGGTCTAAAGAACCTCGACGACACCTTGCTTGGTATTCCCTTTCAGCCCGACCTCAACGCCGCGCCGCCGGTAAAAGATCCGAGCGCTCCCACGGCCGCCATCATCGTGCGCGATTTCGACGGCATCGCCGTGCACACGCTGCTGAACATCCAACGCTTGTTTCCCAATCATTTCAAAAACGTCGTCTTCATTTCCGTGGGCGTTATCGATACCGGCCAGTTCAAGGGACTCGCCGAAATCGAGAACCTCAAGCGCAAGAAGGAAGAAGACCTCAAGAGCTTCGTGGATTTCGCTTACTGTTTAGGTTGGTATGCCGAGTACCGCTACGAGCTGGGGGTCGATCTGATCGCGGAGTTGGAGCAACTGTGCGCCGCGGTGGCCAAGGAGTTTCCGCGGTCAATTTTCTTCTGCGGCACGCTAGTGTTCGAGCAGGAAAACCTGTTTACCCGTTTGTTGCACAATCATACTCCACTTACCTTGCAACAGCGGCTGCAGTTCTCAGGCCGTGACATGATGATTTTGCCGATTCGGGTTTTTACCAATGTTACGCCGGCAAAAAAAACGGCATGAGTTTTTACCGCGGGTCTCGAGACGCTCAGCAGCTCCCGAAACGCGCCATTAATTATCACTCTAGTACTACTGTGTCATAACCCGCCGTCCGCCCTTCGACAAGCTCAGGACGAACGGCTATTTGACCGAATTTCGACGCGTTGTAATCCGTTCGTGGTGAGCCCGTCGAACCATGAACGGACTTCTGACACAGTAGTACTAAAGCAACCCGCGGTAATAGATCTTCGCGCCTTCCGGATGAGCAAACGGCGGTAGCTTGTGCGCGTGGCAGCCGTTGTCCATAATATGCTCCACTGACCAGCCTCGGACGAGAAACGCATCGGCGAGCAACTGGCGGTGGCAGCGCCACGGCACGGCTTCGGCGCACATGAACGCGGTTCGTTGCGCGCCGGCCAATCTTTCCACTTCCTTGACGACGTCGTGAAACACATCCGTCAGCATGAAATCGGCATAGGCGCGGAAG
>DASWHT010000421.1:0-10943 GCA_036398075.1 Binatia bacterium
TACCGGTTGAGCGCCTGAATGCTCTTCTTGTCCGAATCCGTCAACACGCAGTTATACGGATCGTAACCCAATACCTCCCGTTCCTTGGCGTAACCCGCGGCATCGGCATCACTGAAGTATCTGGACGCCAGTCTGTTCGCTTCGCGAAACTCTTCGATCAGTTTGGCCGGTAGATCGGGATGCTGCTCTACCGTCTCCTCTTTGATCGTCATGATGTGAATGATCGGATAAATCTGCGTCCGTTTCACGTAGCGTATGATTTCATCGGTGTCTTCGAACAACGGTTTCACACCGGGAGACTTCCCCATCGAGGCCGGCAAAGTTCCGCCGCCGAAGAGTGCCGGGTATCCCGAGTCGCCGGCAACCAAAGCCGCCGCGAGCTTGCCTTCGCTGACAAGCTTTGAGAGCTGCGCCTTTTCTTGTCCGAAGGGCGGCGGCGGATCGAGCCGCTCGACTTTCACCGGCAACTCGGTGCCGATGTAAACTTCCTGGCCGGATACGAACCAGCCGACATCGGTGGTTTTGATGCCATGTTCATCCAAAAGATAACCGCGCGCCCATGATACCGCGGTAGCGCCATATCGGAATGCGCCAATCTGTTTACCCTTGAGCTCGCTCGGATGTTTAAGGCTGCCCTCGCGATAAAAAATATTACGCTGCCGCGGGCCGCGCTGAAAGAACACCGGCAACGCGGCGAAGCGCTTGCCCTTCTCCTTGGCGCGCATCAGCGTCGCCGTCGACATCTCGGCGACATCGAACTCGCCCTGCACAAAGCGATAATGCATTTCTCCCGGCGAATATTTGTCGCCGACATATTCGAGATCGTAACCGTCGATGGGAATCAAGCCGTCGATGAGCGCGCGGTTACGCGGGTTGGGATTCGTGCTGAAAGAAATCTTCGGTTTGTTCGCCATATTACACCTCGGTAACCTTTTTACGATTTGACTTTATACCGTCCCCGCCAAAGTAACACTGGAGTGTTGGAGTACCGGAGTATTGGAGTGCTGGGAAAATCCGAAACCCAAAACTCCATTACTCCACCACTCCATCACTCCAAAACTTTCATTACTCCATCACTCCCGTCTTTCCATCTAGCGGTCCCCCATGGGATTTTTGCACACTACATTCAGCAGCGCCTGGCGCCCATCTTCCTGCACCGCTTTCAAGGCGCGCTCCAGCGCCCGGGGTATTTGGTCCGGCTCTTCGACCCGTTCGGCATAGGCGCCGCACGCCTGCGCAGTCAATTCAAATTGCGGCGACGGGCTTAAATCAGTGCCCGGAAAGTTATTCGTCTTTCGCGCTACGCCGTCGGGATAAAGCCCCCGCGCCGCCGCAATGCTCGCGTTCCAGACCTGATTATTGTAGACGACGGTGAGAAACGGGATGCGATATTTTTGCGCCGTAAAATGACAGGCGGTCGGCGCCGCGAACATGTAGGCGCCGTCGCCCACCGCGGCGATCACCGTCGCATCCGGCGCGCCAAGCTTGGCGCCAACCGCGGCGCCGAGGGCCCAGCCCAAATGGCCCGCCGGCGGGGTGCTGAACTGCGAGCCCGGCCGATTGAGAGGAATCACCTCGGCAAGCTTGGATGTCACCGTTTCATTGAAAATAATCGTCTTGTCATCCATGACGTCGCCGATGCATTTCGACGCCCACAGCGGATTGATCGGTTTCTGGTTCTTCGCCGCATCGATGCTCGATGCAATTTCACGCATCAACGCGCTGTGCTCGGCTTCGGTCCTTTTTCGGCGCTCCGCCAGTTTCCCTTTATCGCCTCCGCCAGCCGCCAATTTGTTTTTGACGATAGAATTCAGCACGGGAAGCGCGATCTCCGAACAGGCCGTCACCGGCAGATCAGCCGGAAAACCCCAGCCTGGAATCCCCGTAAACAGCGGATCCCGTTCGAGATGAATGATTTTCACGTCAGACCTGATCGCGTCGCGTCGCGGCGGCTCCCAAGGCACGTCGATATCCATGAAGAAGAGCACGTCGGCATCCTTGGCATATTTTAGTGTCTGGTTGCCAACGTACAACGGGTTATCGGTTGGAAAATTGACATAATTTAGATTCTGCACAACCGGAATCGACAGCGCCTCGGCGAGCGCCACCAAATGCGCCACCGCCTCGGGATTGCGGCCGAGGTACTTGGTTACGATGAGCGGTCTTTCAGCCGCGAGCAATAACTCGGCGACTTGTTCCAGCACCGCGGGATCCGCTTGCGCTTTGGAGGCGGGCACCAGCGGCTCCGATATCACCTGGGTGGACTCCATCACTTCGCACAGCCATTCCCGCGGCAGGGTCAGATAAACCGGCCCGCGCGGCTCGCTCATGGCAATTTTGTACGCCCGCGCTACCACCGCCGGAAGATTTTGATTGGTGCGAAGCTCGTAGTCCCATTTGACGAACTCGCGGACAATGCCGCCTTGATCTCGCGACTCCTGCCGCCAGTGAATATTCTGGCTCTTGCCGCCGCGCAGTTCACCTTCGGTGATCGGCGTCCGCCCCGCGATCAGAAACAGCGGCACATTGGACGAATTGGCGTTGATAAGGCCGCCCAGCGCGTTGGCCGTTCCGGGCAACGTGTGAACCAGCACCATCTGCGGAAACTGCGTGACATTGTAGTAACCATGCGCCATTGACACCGCCGCCAACTCGTGAGGCACGACGATGGGCTGAATATCGCGGGGATCTTCCTTGGCCGCTTTCGCCAGCGCTTCGATGAGCGGGCCGTGATCGGTGCCGGTGTTGGCAAAGAGATAGCGCACGCAACCAAGCGTTTGCGCCTGCGCCAAAAACGCCTCCGCTCCGCTGCCAACGGGAACCGTTCTACTCTTTTCAGTCATAAATCACTCCTCGATGGCCTCAAACACTTATCTGACAGCCCAGACATTACACGGGAACTTTGAAGGGCGTCAAGGCATCTAAATCAGAACGTTCAAAAAGTTTCCTTCGACGTGCTCAGGGCCTGAGTTTATCGAAGGCAAACCGTTCAAGTTGTTCGAAACGATCCCTGGGTTGTTCGACGACTTGAACCCGATACAATGACACATGCTACTTCCGCCGTAAGAGCCGCAGCAATCGCCCAGCGACGGCGCCCACGGCCTCGTCTACCTCGGCGACCCGAAACCAACGGGAGGCAAAATAAAAGGTAATCACCGCGAGCGCGATGGCCAGGGGAACGCGCACTAAATTGAGTGCCAATCCCACGAGCGGCAGTAGGGTGGCAACATCGTTCACCAACCACGCCACTGCGGCCATCGGCACCGAAGCAGCGGCGATCCGCAGCGCCGTCACGCTCAACTCGCGCCCCGCGATACGGCCGAGCTTGCGGCGCATAAAAACACCGAGCAATAAACAATTGACCAGCGCCACGCCGGAAGTGGATACCGCCAAGCCGACGTGACCGAAGGGGCCGACGAGAAGTGCATTCATCACATAATTGACCGCAATCGAGCCCAGACTGATAAGCATTGGCGTGCGCGCCGAGCCGAATGCGTAAAACGCCGGCGACAACACCTTCACCGCGGCGTAACCCGCCAGACCGATGGCATACGCTGCCAAGGCGTTACCCGTCTGCACCGTGTCGAATGCGGTAAAGCGCCCATGCTCGAAGATCAATGCGATGATGGGCCGTCCCAATACCGCGAGCCCGGCGGCGGACGGAATGCACAGCACGAAAACCAAGGTCAGCGCATGGACCAACGTGCGGCGAAAATTATCGTAGTCGGCGCGCGCGCTGTCGCGCGAAAGTTGCGGCAGCGCCGCCGTCGCAATGGCGACGCCAAAGACGCCGATGGGAAATTGCATGAAGCGAAAAGCATAATTCAGCCACGACACCGGCCCGTTGGCCACGGCGCCGGTGGCCGGATCGATGATCGACGAGGCGAAGTTAGTATTGACGAATATATTGATCTGCACCGCCGCTGTGCCAATGATGGCCGGCCCCATCATGCCGATGATTTGGCGCACACCGGGGTCGCTCAAACTGAGCATAGGGCGATAATTGAAACCAACGCGCCTCAAGCTCGGCCATTGAACGGCGAATTGCAGGAAACCGCCGATCACCGTGCCATACGCCATTCCCGCGATAGAACTAATGCCGATACGAGGGCCGAGCGCGAAGCCAAGCAAAAGGCCGCCGATGATCGATCCGAGGTTAAAGAACGCCGACGCCAGAGCAGGGACGCCGAAGCGGCCATGGGCGTTTAAAATTCCCATCGCCTGCGCCGCCAGCGCGATAAACAGCAGGAACGGAATCATGATGCGGGTAAGTTCAGTGGCCAACTCGGCCTTGCCGGGGAGCGCGAAAAATCCGGGAGCGAGGGCGCCGACGATCGCCGGCGCTTCGAACCAGGCGAACACCGATATGATGGTGATAACGATGATGATCAACGTCGCAACGCGATTGGAAAGTCGGATCGCTTCCTTCTCGCCTTTTTTCTCCAGCACCTGCGTGAAATTGGTCACGAACGCCGAAGAGAGGGCGCCCTCGGCGAATAGGTCGCGCAGGAGGTTGGGAATGCGAAAAGCCGTGAGAAAGGCGTCGTAGTGAAAGCCGGCGCCGAAGAAAATCGCGAACACTTGATCCCGCACCAAGCCGAGCACTCGGCTCGCCATCACGGCAAGGCTAATGACACCGGCATTGCGCGCCACGTTGGGACGCGGGACTTCAGTCGTAACTGGTTCCATTTCCCGTGGTTTTAAATAGTGGGTTTTCAGGCTTCCATGTGAAGCTGGACTCGGAGATCGCACCGCGGAGGCACGTCCTTCGACGGGCTCAGGATGTGGTGAGCCTGTCGAACCACGGAGTACGCAGAGAAAATATAATTAGTGAAATCATATTGAACAAACCCTCTGCGAACTCTGTGTCTCTGTGGCGAATACTCCTTCACAGTAAACCCGGAAGAGCCTAAATAGTTAACGGGTAGCACGAAAAGCCGCGCCCGTCGATGCGGCCGCTATTTGCATTGACAGCCAAGAAGCATGTTGGTTATAAACAAACGAGTGCAAATCTAGCAGTTGCTAGTGAGGCGCACCGAATGGAAGGAGATCGATTATGACTTACGACTTGATAATCAAGGGGGGCCGGATCTACGACGGCAGCGGCCTGCCGTCCCGGATGGGAGACGTCGCCGTCATCGGTGATCGGATTGCCGAGGTCGGGCGGGTGAGCGGCAGCGCGCATCGAGTCGTCGACGCGGATGGCTTGGCTGTGGCTCCAGGATTCATCGATTTCCACACCCATATGGATGCCCAGCTTTTATGGGATCCTCTTGCCACTTCGTCGTGCTTTCATGGCGTGACCACCCTGATTCCAGGGAACTGCGGCCTCTCTCTGGCGCCTTGCCATCCGCGAGATCGCGAAAACGTCATCGGCTCCTTCGTACGAGTCGAGGCCATGCCGTCCCAGGTACTGCGCGAAGCGGTAAAATGGGAGTGGACCACCTTCCCGGAATATCTGGCGCGGCTCAGGCAAAAACTCGGCGTCAATGTCGCGGCGCTAATGGGGCACTGTGCAATGCGCCAATTCGTCATGGGGGAAGAATCCTCGGAGCGCGCCGCCACTCCAGATGAAATCGAACAAATGAAAGATATCCTGCGCGAGGGACTGGCCGCCGGCGCCATCGGCTTTTCGACCAACCAGAATCGCCGCCACATGCGCGAGGACGGCAGGCCGATTCCAAGCCGCCTGGCAACCGATGAGGAGATTCTCGAATTGGCCGGCGTGCTCGGCGAAGTCAATCGCGGCTCCATGCAGATTTCGCGCGGCACGTTAGGCATAGCGCGGCCAGCCGAGGAAGATGTCAACCTGTTTCACCGTCTGGCCGAAAGGTCCGGCCGGCCCGTGATATGGCAGAGCATCGCTCATCGCTTGAATGCTCCGGATCTCTGGAAGCGACTCCTCGACCTCGCCCAGGACTCTCTCGCCAGCGGCGTGCCTTCTTATCCCCTCTGCAATGCCCGGCTTTTCAATGGCCGCTTTACGCTCAAGAACGCGCAGACCTTCGACGAACTGCCAACCTGGAAGAAGATCATGTTTTTGCCCGTAGAAAACCGCGCGGAGCTGTTTCGCGATCCGGAAATGCGCCAAAAGCTCCGCTTCGAAGCGGTGGACGACACGCGTTCCGTGAATTTTACCCGGCGCTGGGACCAGATCTTTCTGATCAAAGCCGCTTTGCCGAAGCATAAGGAATTCGAAGGAAAACATTTGCAGGAAATCGCCCGGTCCCAAGACAAGGACGTCATCGATACTTTTCTCGACATCGCCCTCGAAGAAAATCTGGAGACGATGTTCCAAAACTCCGGCGCCAGAGACGAACAGGCGACAAAGGAAATTCTCAAGAGTCCCATCACCCTGGTGGGCCAGTCGGACGCGGGAGCGCACCTCATTTATCACGCCGGCTATGGCTACGCTACCCGCTTCCTCGGTTACTGGATTCGCGAGCAAAAAGTGATGAGCGTAGAGGAAGGCATACGCAAGCTTACATTTATGGTTGCTTCGCTGTTTGGCCTGGACGACCGCGGCCTCATCCGCAAAGGAATGGCGGCGGATCTGGTGCTTTTCAACCCCGACACCGTGCGCGAGTGCGAACCCGAGATGGTCAACGACTTACCGGGCGGCGAGAAGCGTCTCATACAGAAAGCTATAGGGGTCAAGATGACCGTTGTAAACGGCAAGGTATTGGTCGAGGACGGCGAACATACGGGCGTCTATCCCGGCCGGGTGCTGGGGAACGGCGGGGGTGTCCAACCACTAGGCTGAGCATCAGCTTATTTTGCCGAAGAACAGCCTCGGGTCCAGCGGCAGGTGGCAGAGCTGAAGATGATCTGCCCTTGGTTGCCGGGGCGAAGGAGAGAGTAGAAAGATGTCGGGAAATAAAGCGAGATTTCCGATCACGAAGCGCGTAGATTGGGCGTCGTAAATTCCATGAAGCGAGCGCAACCTGTTCTACCGCTCAAAACGAGCCTTTCCAGTTATCGATCGGCACGTAGGTACCTCGTTCAGCGTAATACTGTTGTTGCAGCTTGTATAATTGCAAGTTACTGAACTCGCGTTTTTGTGTCTGGCCGGCGCCGTCTTCATATTCGAATGTCACGCCGTACATGTCCCTCGATAGATTGAGCAATCGCCGTCCGTTGGAATCCACGATTCGTCCGACCATGCGCAACATCTCGCCCAGACTATAGATATCCGGGACCTTATCGATTTCATTTCTGCGATTGGCGGCGCTTTCGTCCATCCGGTCGATATCGACGGGCGTGTAGGTGCGATCAAAACTGATGGGCACCGTAGAGTCTTCGGCCGGCGGGACAGTAGGTTGATCCCGCAAGAGTTTGCTCCGCAGCTTGTCCAGCAATTGACTGCTGCCTTGAGCGCCCTTCCCGCCTGGGTCTCGCGGGAGATATTGCCCATTGACCTGAAAGGTCATTCCGTGAAGTGCGATCTCCAGAGTCTGCGGAAACAAATTGGTAAGATCCTGCCCAATGGCGCGTAGCGCTTGCGCGTGAAACTGGGCCTTATTCAGGACGTGGGTTTCGCTCTCGTCTTTTAATTTTAGCTTCATGAGTCGGCAATACTTCCAGTCGGCAAGAACGAGCGAAACTTTAGCATTGCGTGAGCTTTTCCGGCTCGAATTGTCAATTTTGAGCAGTTGCGGTCGCTCAGGGGAAGGTTATTTCTACATCAGTTGGGCTCACCTCACTTGGACTCTTTTTTCGTGGCTTCCTTCACTGACTCAGCTGTTTTTTCCACTGCTTTACCCGCTTCTTTAAAAGCCTTATCGATTTCTTTGCCCGCTTTCTCTGCGGGACCTTCTTCCTTTTTACAGGCAGCGAGAGAGAAGACGAGTAGAGCCGCAATTGCGAGGCTTCCTATTTTTCGCATGGTACCTCCCAGGTTTTTTGATCTCGGCAAATTAAGGTAAGCATCAGGGTCGAAATGACCTTAAAGCAATCGTTGCGCCGCCGACCGCCTGCAGACTACGGCGTAAAAAACGCAAAAGCACGCACCTCGATGCTCTGACGCGGGGGCGCGTCTGGAGGCGAATTGGGATCTTCAAACGATGTATGGGGTGTAAACCTGGCGCGGCCATCGTTTTCCGAATCGTAAACTTTGAACACCAGGGCTTCGTCACGCCGCATTTCGGGAAAATAAAACCATCGATGATTTGGATTGTGCTTCAAGCGATAAGTTTGCCCCACCCTGTGCGGGTAGCGGCGCTCGGCCACCATAAGGTCTTCCAGCGCGATGCTCTTGGCGTCGGCAACGGCCAGGGGGTTTCTCTGGATCGGCTGATTGATTGCGCGCCACACTTGAATGATCGCGAAACGACGCGCGAGTAGTTCCTCGGCTTCCGCTGGAAGAAACTCGCGCACCCTGTTTGGCCCGGACCATTCGGTATAGTCGTTGTGTGCCGAGAGCACCGGCTCACGGATGAGCTTGGCCTCCCGCTCCGTCTCGTCGCCCGAGCGCAGCGTGTGATCGAAGATCGCTACGCGGGAAGCCCCGGAAGCGTTCTTGATCAGCTCCTCGACCTCCGGATAGTACACCGAATTCAGCTGCTCAGCGTCGAAGAAATCCGCGACCTTGGTTTTGTGCTCGACGAATACAAAACCCTGCTGCTCCAGCGAAAGCTGATCGGCGAGCAGGCGGCCGTCCCGAACTTCCACCTTCATCAGCTCATGGCTTCCCGTCTTCCGCCGGCGAATATTGTTCGGGCCGAAAGTCTCGTTCACGAGCTTTTCACCGGTGTCGATCGTATAGGGAATATTCACAGTTACAGTATGATTCATGACCGAAGTACCTCCTTTGCCACGTTTCGATTAGCCATCCCTCGCGGATAAGCAAAACCTACACGAACTGCGCTTGTGCCGTCAATCGAACGGCAGTTTAACCAATTGCAGGTCGAAATATGCCGGGCCGTTGCGGCGGATTCGATCAACGCTTCGGCCAACGATTGAATTGAGGAAAGGACCAAATGGAAGGCATCCTCTCCTTGTATTTATTGTCATAGTTTTTAATATATTCAGCTCATTAGGAGCGGTGTTTAAATGTTTTATTTCGCCTATGGCTCGAACATGAACTGGCCTCAGATGCAGCGCCGCTGCCCCTCTGCACGCTTTGCTTGCGTCGCCCGCTTGCCAGGTTATGGTTTTGGCATCGCGCGCCACTCGCGGTTGCGCGATTGCGGCACGGCCAACATATATGTGGACCCCGGCAGCGAGGTATGGGGCATCGTCTACGACGTAACCGAGAACGACATGGTCACCATGGACGGATTTGAGGATGGATACAGCCGAAAGAAAGTTTTGGTCCATAATATCAACGGTAACGCATCTCCATTGGAAGTCATCGTTTACATCGCGCCGAAAGAGACCGGCGTCCCTTTACCTAATGGCGAGTACAAGCGGCTCATGCTCGAAGGCGCGCGTTACTGGAAGTTGCCCGCCGAATACTGTCTTATGCTGGAACAGATCCAGGCCGCGACAACTTGATCGGGCATACTCTGGGTTCAAGCAGCTCAAACCGTTCAAGGCCTCGGACAATCCGAGGTTCGTTTTGAACGACTGGAACGGTTTGCCTTCGATAAACTCAGGCCCTGAGCACGTCGAAGGGAACTTTTTGAACGTCTTGATTAGCGGGTAGACGCAGCCCGAACCGCAAGATATGATCAAATTCTAACGCACATTTAGTGGGAGACGCTCATGGCTAACTCCACGCAAACAATCCGCGCGCGCGCCACCGCGCTTGCGCGGGCGCCGCGGACTCGCAAGATCGCAATCTGGGTTATATCGATTGTCGTAGCCATCGGGATCTTGGGCGCGCTGGTTGCCCCTTATGCACTGCGCGGGGTGCTCGCCGATCAGTTAACCGCGAAGCTTCACCGCCAGGTGACCATCGAGCAGATTCGCATCAACCCCTACGCCATGACCGCCACGGTGCGTGGCGTAGTGATCAAGGAGCGCGACAGCGCGGCTGCGGCGGTTTCCTTCGACGAACTTTATCTTAACGTCGAAGTCATGTCCCTCTTTCGCTTGGGCCTGGTCCTGAAGGAGCTGCGCCTGGTCAAACCGTATGTCAACCTGGTGCGCCAAGAAGATTTCAAATACAACTTTCAAGACCTGATCGATGAATTCACGTCGGGGCCGTCCGGACCGACGCCCCGTTTCGCGCTGAACAATATTCAGATCATCGACGGGAAGATCGATTTTGACGACCGTCCCGAGCAGACCAAGCACAGTATCACTACCATCCGGCTGGGCGTGCCGTTTGTTTCGAGCCTGCCAAGTTACAGCGATATATTCGTCAAGCCGGCCTTCTCAGCGGTGGTCAACGGCGCTCCGTTCGCTATCAAAGGCGACACCAAACCATTCAACGAGTCACACGAAAGCATCATCAATCTTAATATCGACGATCTGCAAATTCCCAAATATCTCGAATACTCACCGGTAAAACTAAATTTCACGGTTCCCACCGGACGGATCGACGGCAAGCTCATGGTTTCGTTCAAGACGGCCAAGGGGCAAGAACCCGTTCTCGCCATCGCCGGTGACGTCGCGCTGCGCGACCTGGTGTTGAAGGAAAAGGGCGACGCGCCGCTATTGGGTTTGCCGGTCTTGGATGTGAGCATCGACTCTTTTCAGGTCTTCGCCAGAAAGGCGACGCTAAAAACAATCAGAGCCCAAGGGCTGGACCTACACCTCAAGCGGCGACGCGATAGCGGTTTTAACGTGGCCAGCCTGACCGAAGCGCCGGCCAAACCGGCTGAGGTCAAAACCGAACCCAAGCCGGGGACCAATGAAGCGAAATCAAATGACAGCCCTTTCCGCTTTCAGATCGAACAGTTGCTGCTGGATTCGGGAAAATTAGATTACGTCGATGAGACGACTGGCAAGCCCTATCAGACGCGCCTGGACAACCTGCGTATCGATATCAAAGGCCT
>DASWHT010000422.1:0-5073 GCA_036398075.1 Binatia bacterium
GCCGCTCACCCAGTTCGGTGAGGCGGCATGCCGCTACGCTCTCGCTACTGGTTCAACGTTTAATGTTCAAAGTTCAAGGTGGGGATGGGCCGTTGAACCTTGAACCCGGAACTTTGAACCGGCGCGCGCCTACGCCAAATACTCCTTGAAGAAACTCGCCGTGCGTCCCCAGGCGTCCTTCGCTGCGTCCGGGTTATAACGATCGGCGTTGGTATTATTGTTAAACGCGTGCTTGGCGCCGGGATACACTTTGCAATCGAAGCTCTTGCCGGCCTTGGCCAATGCGGCCTTGAGCGGCTCGACGCCGGGCATGATGTTCGCGTCATCTGCGGCGTAGTTACCCATCACCGCGCAGGGAATGTTGGCGACGGAATCCAGTGGATCGGGATTGCGGCCGTAGTATACGACGGCGGCATTGAGATCCTTGCACTTGGTCGCGAAGTTGAGCGACTGGCCGCCGCCCCAGCAGTAACCCACGACGCCGAATTTGCCGTTGACGTAATTCTGCTTTTTCATGTACGCCACGGCTGAGGTCAGATCCTCCGCCACCATGCCACCGTTCACCTTTTGGATCTCTTTGGTGGCCTCGTCGCTACCATTCCACTTATCACTGCCACCGATCCGGCTCATGCAATCAACCGCGATGGCCGCAAAGCCTTCTTTGGCGAAATGGCGCGCGACATCCTTGATGTGGCCGACGAGTCCTCGGTTCTCGTGAATGACCAGCACCGTTCCCAGGTTCTTGCCGTCCTTGGGCCGCGAAACATAGGCGTTGACGTTTCCCGCGGCGCCCGGAAACTGCACCGTATCCGATGACAGGCCCGCGTCATTGGGATCGACGATATTATCGATAGTCTGTGCCATTGAAACTCCCTCCTTCAAAAATTCTTGGATGCCCCAGATATAGCGAAAATTACCTTTCAAAGCTAGAGCTGTTTTTCTCTTGGCGCAGCGAGATAACCAAGCGGCGCTTAGAGCCGCCGGTGGTTATGCAAATAGCCGCTTGAAAACAATTGACGGCGTAATACCGCCAAGCGGTTTCACTAGCAGACTGCTGAAAAAAGGTACTTCATGCTTCGAGAGCCTCAGCAATAACGGAATTTTCTCAATCATTTCGAAGCCCCTTCCGCTCGTCCTGAGCCCGTCGAAGGACTCCGAGGGAGTTTTTCAGCACCCTCTTTGGTCGAGGTAGAGCTTGATGCCGGGGAAGAGGTTTTAGCGCTGCTGCTCGAAGAACTTTCGCTCTTCTTGCTCTCGCTTTTCGATTCCGATTTGGCTTCAGAGGGTTTCTCGCCGTTGCCGCTTTTGGCTTCGCCGTTCTGGCCCTTGCGCGCGTAGTCGGTGACGTACCAGCCGGTGCCTTTGAGTTGAAAGGACGTATTGGAAATCAGCTTTTTCACCTTGGCTTTGCAGGTGGGACATTTGTTTAACGCCTTATCGGTGATCCGCTGGGTGGCCTCGAAAGTGCCACATTTTTGGCATTGATACTCGTAAATAGGCATGCAAAATCCTCAACTTACCGAACGCTGGTCAAAGCTTAATCACTCCAAATTCGCTTGTCAATTGACCTCTCGATGGGCGGCCCCGCCGGCTGCCCGGTCACGGGTTGGCTTCTTGCTTTTTGCGGTCGCGCCCATCGGCGAGAATATGCGGCCCACCGAAGGCCTCGGACCGATTGCCCAACAGCACCAGCGGCTCGGTGCCGGTATTGGTTAACTGATAATAGTCTTTGGCTGCGAGAAACACGATTTCGTTCTTTTTGATCGCCCGCTCCTCGCCTTTCAATCCTTTGACCACGCCATTGCCGGAGACAACGAAAAAGGATTCCGGGTTGGCGTGATAGTGCATGTCCGTCCCATCCCCCGGCACGAAATTAAGCATCCAGCAGCGGAAGTTATCGGTGCCGAAGAGATCGATCTTGCGTTCATATTTTGCCATCATTTCGTCGAGATTCGCAAAGTTCATAGCGCCTCCTGCCTGCTCGATAGTAGCCTGGTCGGGCGCCCGCGGGCAAGTCCTTTCCGTATGATCCGTCGTCCGCTTAAAAATTACGACACTGTGTCAGGGGTGAGCCAGAAGGAGCGAAGGGATACGCCCCAAAGGCTACCGGCCCATTGCCTTCAATCCGGAGGGCTCGCGCCTCGATTCCGTCACATGTGAATAAACCGGCTAGCAACGTTTGCTTGACAGCCGAGGGGTCGTGCAATATGTGGTGAAAGTGCCGCATTGAAACGTTTGCGATTGCCAGCGGGAGGTCAAAGCCATGCTCAAACTGCACGAGAGCCAGGCCAAAGAGTTTGTCGCCGAGCTTGCGGCCAAGTGCGACCAGCGCTGGAAAGAGACCGTCGATAAAACCCGCTTCATGGACGAGTTGCGCGAAGGCAAGCTCAAGAAGGAAACCGTCCAACTTTTCTACAAAAACTGGGGCGCCTTCGTGCCGGTGATCAATGCGGTCTATACCTCGGCTTTTTACAAGCACCTCTGGTTTTTCGTGAAAAACGTCGACTTGATGGAAGTCTACACGAAAAAAGTTCTGGACGAGTTCGGCCATCCTAGCCCGCCGGGGCATATTCAGATCTTGATCAGCACCGGCGAGGCATTGGGATTGACCAAAGAAGAAGTGCTGCTCTCGCCCATGTTGCCGGAATGCCGCGCGCTGCCCGATTTTCATCGAACGCTGATCAACGATGGCCAAATCCAGGAATATTGGTTCTCGGTCTTGTGGGAGCATCCTTTCGGCAATTCTTGTCTGGATTTTTTCAATGCGTTGACGATGCATTATGGGCTGACCAGCGCACAAGCGAGCTATTTTTCCAAGCACCACGAAGCGGATACGATGGATCATCTGGACCGCAAGGCCCATGGAGCGGTCACTCAGACGGTACTAGTCAGGTTGCTTCAAGAAGGAATTAACGAGCGGCCGGGCTACTCGCCGGAGTATTGCGCCGTGACACCGGCGGATTTGAATAAGATGTTCATGGATGGCTGCTATCGCGCGACGCACTAACCGGCAGACTGCTGAAAAAGACTCATGGACGCTCGCGCTCGTGATACGTGATCGTGCTCGTCTTACGAACACGAGACACGAACACGAATAACGCAAATACATGCGCGCCTCGCCTCTGAGATCTTTTTGAGCAGTCTGCCGGTCATCCGATTCTCGATCAATGACCGCCCGGCGATCGAAGCATCGGGTTGTTTCGCGAAGAGGCGCGAGCCTAAGCGATCCGATTCCCTCTCCCGCGAAGTGGGAGAGGGCTAGGGTGAGGGTTCATTGTAGGGGCGACTGGCCGGTCGCCCTGGCCCTCACCTCTATCCTCTCCCAAAGGGAGAGGACGTCGGACTAGAGGCAGCAAAAGCATCAACGCGGAGATAAGATTAATGGCATTCCCCGACCTACGATCCTTCATCGACGGCGCGCAGCGCATCGGCGAACTGAAAGTCATCGACGGCGCCGATTGGAATCTCGAAATCGGCTGCCTCACCGAGCTGATGGCGGAACAAGAGGGGCCGCTGCTGCTATTCGATAATATTCCAGGCTATCCGAAAGGTTTTCGCGTCGCCGCCAATGTACTCGCCACGGCGCGCCGCTTTGCGTTGGCCCTCGATTTGCCGAATGACGCGCCGAAGCTGGAGATTCTCAAAACCTGGCGCGATAAAATTCGCGATCTCAAGCCATTTGTTCCAGTGGAAGTCTCGTCCGGACCGATCGCGGAAAATATACTGGACGGCGACCGCGTCGATCTCAACATATTTCCGACGCCCAAATGGCACGAGCACGACGGCGGCCGTTACATCGGCACGGGCGACATGGTGGTCATCAAAGACCCTGACACCGGCTGGGTCAACGTCGGCACTTATCGCTCCTGCGTCGTCGCCAAGGACCGTGTGACACTGTGGATCATCGAACACAAACACGGCAAACAAATCGCGCGGAAATATTGGCAAGCAGGCAAATCTTGCCCGGTGGCCATCGTTCTCGGCTGCGAGCCGGCTACCTGGATGGCTGCGCCGTCCGCAGCCAAGGCCGGCGTCAGCGAGTACGAATATGCCGGCGCGCTGCGTGGCGCGCCGCTGGAAGTCATACGCGCGCCGGTTACCGGTCTCCCGGTCCCGGCAACTTCGGAAATTGTTGTCGAAGGCGAGATGCCGCCGCCCGCGGAAGAGTCGCACATGGAAGGACCTTTCGGCGAGTGGCCCGGCTATTACACCCACAGCGGCGAAGAATGCGTCGTGCGCGTGAAACGAATCCTTCATCGCAACGATCCCATTCTGCTCGGCAATCCGCCGCTTTTGCCGATCACCGAACGCTACGGCATTCCCTTGTATGCGGCGCGTATCTGGGATCATTTGGAACAATCCGGTATCGCCGACATTAGCGGCGTGTGGTGCCACTGTCACACATTGATGGTCGTGATTTGCTTGAAACAGCGCTACTCCGGCCATGCGATGCAGGCCCTCACGGCGGTGGCGGGGATGGTAACCGGCGCGAGTATGTATCGTTACTACGTCGCCGTAGATGACGACATCGATCCCGTGGACTTAAAGCAAGTCATCTGGGCCATGTGTACCCGCGTGGATCCCGCAGAGTCGGTGCAAATACTGAAATCATGGACCTCGGATCTAGATCCGCGTCTGCCGCCGGAGCGGCGCGAGAAAGGCGATTTCACCATGAGCCGAATGCTCGTGGACGCGTGCAAACCATTTCATTGGCGCGACCAATTCGCGTTGGCGAACAAATTCAGCGCGGCAATGAGAGACAAAATATGGGAGAAATGGGCGCCCAAGCTGCAACTGAAATAAATTGGTCATGTCTTGGGGCGACTTCATCAAACACAAACCTCCCTTTCCCCTCTTTTTCAAAGAGGGATTAAAGACCTCCGGAATAAGATTAACCGCCGAGACGCTGACTACGCAGCGAAACGGAGTTCGGCTTGACCCTCGCCCTTTGGGAGAGGGAAGGGTGAGGGCAATGAAATCCGGTTGAATCCATTCCGCTTTCCTTATACTAATCGACCCACCCAATCGGAGCAAAATACCAAGGAGGACGCTTTCATGGACAAAGTAAATTTT
>DASWHT010000423.1:0-15525 GCA_036398075.1 Binatia bacterium
TAGGAGCTTCTTCTCCGATATGAAGTGCCATGGTATACCTCCTTGTAAATTATATTTTTTTAGAACTCTGGCTCTTCTTTCTAAGTACGAATGGTAAAAACTTATTTTCGAGGTTCCGCCGTCGAACCCTGAGAATTCCTAAAACAGCCGCCGAGATCAGTCCATCTTCGGACGGAAAAAATATTGCTCCGGCGAACGAGGCCCCTTATATGGCGAGCGCTATCAATAACGGGACTGTATGTCAAACCCGAGGCACCTCAGACCAGGGTCTCGTCAAAGTCGTCTTGAGCAGATGAAAATCCCTCTAAATCTCCCTTTACCCCGTGGAAGACAGCCGGTTACAGCATGAATGCCTTCATCGTTCATCTTCCACGGGGGAGACTTTCTATTCCCCCCTTTTTCAAAAGGGGGGAAGGGGGGATTTTTGGACAAACGTGAGTTGTGAATGTAACTCAGTAAGGCGAAACTGACTTTGACGTTGCCCGGCCGGGGAGGGCGGTGCGCAAGAGGTTCAGATCTATGCCGGAGAATTCCAACGGCTTGAACGGCTTTGACGATTTGAACGGCTGGAAATTTTTTACGGCTGGAACGAATCGCCCGATTTGAAGCGGCTAAATTTCAAGCCGGAATTGTGAAAAAAAACGTCGAACCCTTGCCCGGCTCCGACTCCACCCAGATCTTGCCACCGTGACGTTCGACTATCTTCTTGCAACTCGCCAGGCCGATGCCCGTCCCCCGGTACCGGTCGTCCGTGTGCAGCCGCTGAAAGATTTGGAAGATCCGCTCTAGGTGTTGCGGAGCAATACCGATGCCGTTGTCGTTGATCGAAAACAGCCAGTCATCGTCGCGCTGCCTGCAACTGACGTGGACCACCGGAATATTGCCGTTTCGGTACTTGATAGCGTTGCTGATAAGGTTCTGAAACAGCCGCCCGAGCTGGATGCCATCGCCCGTGACTGTCGGCAGTGGGTCGCGGGTGACCTTGGCGCCGCTTTCCTCGATCGCCACCTGCAAGCCCACCAGCGTTCTGTCGAAAATCAGCTCGGAGTCGGCGGGTGCGAACTCTTTCCCCTGGCTGCCGATCCGAGAGTAGGCCAGAAGATCGTTGATCATCGCCTGCATACGGTTGGCGCCGTCCACCGCGAAGCCGATGAATTCGTCCGCGTCCTTGTCGAGCTTGCCTCGGTAACGCCGCGCCAACAAGCTCGTATAACCGGTGATCATTCTGAGCGGCTCCTGAAGATCATGGGAAGCCACATAGGCGAATTGCTCCAGCTCAGTGTTTGAACGCGCGAGTTCCTCAACGCTTTCCTTCAAGTCTTCTTTGGCGCGCTCGAGACCATCGAAGAGCTGGAATTTTTGCACGGCGATACCGATCAAGTTGCCCGCCGCTTCCAACCATTTGAGCTCATCTGATTCCAAGCCGCGCGGCGCGCGGCTGCCGAGCTGAAGCACACCCAGGATCGCATTGTCACTCCGGACGGGCACCGCCACGGCAGAGCGTACCCCTTCATGCTTGAAGGTGCGCAATCCCTCGCATTCTTGCACATTGTGCTCGACGACAGGACCCTCAGAGGTCAGCATTTGCGCGGTCAACCTGCCGGTCGCGCCGTCGTAAACTCTGGTATGATGCCGCTCGATATTCGCCGCATCCAGGTAGCCTAGATGGGCGGCCACGCGGTAATTTTGCGTAACCGGCTCGACGAGCCGAATATTGCCAACATCGAAGGCGCGGGCTGAGAGGCAATGCGCGAGGATACTTTGTAATGCGGCCGCATGGTCCGGTGTTTGTAAAATGGTGTAGCCAATCTGGTGCAGGGTCTGAGTATCGCGATAGGAGCGCTCCAGTTCCTGGGTGCGCGCCGCCAAATCGTTCTCGGCGGCCTGGCGCGCATTTGCCTGACGTTTAATGATCTTGTCGGCGCGACGCACGACAAACATGAGCATGAGATAAAGACAGCCCAACACCACAATGACGCCTAGGGTAAGGAGCCGTTGCGTCTCCTCGATACTTTTTAGCAGAGGAGTAACGTCTTGATAGAGCTCGAAGACGGCTTCTACACCATTTCCCCCTGGACCACGCCGGATGGGCACATAACTCGAAATAAGGTCGCGGTTTTCAATGACGCCCTCGAAAGCACTGAAAGTATCCCGGTGGGTGAGCTCGCTTGCCACGGTGCCCGAGCGGGCGAACAGAAATCCGGCATTCTTGCTTTTATTTTCGCCGATCTGTCCGGCTTCAGTGGAAAAAACGGTTCGCCCCTGAAGGTCATAAATTTTAATTTTAAGCACCGACACGCCGTTCATCTGGGAGACGACAGCCGCGTGGAGTTTGGCGATATCGGCATGAGACTTAAGCTCGTCATCGGTAAGATGGGTTACGGAAGCCAGGAACGACTTGAACTGTGGCCACAAAGAATTCGCAAAAGCGCGGGTGAGCGCGACATTCTGGAGCTCCGCCATCGCGGTCATGTCGCGCAGCGCCATGTTGCGGTAAAACACACTCAAGATTGCGGCAACGATGACCATCGCGATCAAGATGCTGGCAAAGCTGGCGGTAGAAAAATGCCGCAGCAGTTCGAAAGTAGGCGAGCCTTGTACCGTCTTGCGTCGTCGTGAAAAAAGTCTCATATTCACACCTCTTTTACTCCGGCAGCGTGAAATAAAAAGTCGAGCCCTTGCCCGGCTCCGACTCCACCCAGATTTTGCCGCCGTGGCGTTCGACGATGCGCTTGCACACCGCCAGACCGATGCCCGTGCCCGGATATTGTTCGCGGTTGTGCAGCCGCTGGAATATCACGAAGATCTTTTCCGCGAAGCGCGGATCGATGCCGATGCCGTTATCACGAATCGAAAGCAACCAGTCATTGTCCCGGCGCTGGCAGCCGATATGGACGGCCGGCGCGTTGCCGTTGCGGTACTTAAGCGCGTTGCCGATCAAATTCTGGAACAACTGCCCCAGTTGGACGTCGTCGCCCATGACCGTCGGCAGCGGATCATGGGTCACCCTGGCCGCGCTCTCCTGGATCACTACCTGCAGGCCTACCAGGGCCTGACCCAGAATCAGCTCGCAGTCCGTCGGCGCGAATATTTTTCCCTGCGTGCCCACGCGGGAATAGGTCAATAGATCGTTGATTAACACCCGCATCCGATTGGCGCCGTCCACCGCGAAGCCGATGAATTCATCGGCGTCGTCGTCGAGCTTGCCTTTGTAGCGTTTGGAGAGAAGGTTGGTATAGCCGGTGATCATGCGCAGCGGTTCCTGCAGGTCATGGGACGCCACGTAGGCGAACTGCTCCAACTCTTTGTTGGAACGTGCCAGATTGGCAGCTAGTTGGGCCTCCCCCTCATAAATCTGAGAATTGTGAATAGCTAAGGCTGCCTGGCCCGCCAAGGCGGAGAAAAACTCGACCTCTTGCTTGATAAATTGGTGCTCTTCTCTCGTAAGAAAGACTAAGACGCCCAAGACCTCCTCTTTAATCACCAAGGGGACACCAAGATAGGAGATCAATCCTTGCCTGCGGTAGAAAGCGGGGTCCAGGGTGCGCGGATCAGTTTGAACATTGAGCGCAATTACGGGCTCCCTACTGGTCATTGCCGCCTTAACCAGGGCAGGGGTGTCTCGCAGCGTCCTCCCCTTCCAGTCCGCTTCGTTAACGTTGCGGCAGGCCGCGCGTTCCAGTTGTCCGCTTTGCTTATTCAACAGCCACACGTGAGCCGCAATATCGGGCAGGACGACGTCGATCTTTTCCATCAGGATGCTGAGCACGCTATGTCGATCCAAGGTCGAGGTGATGGCCACGTTGATGTCGCGCAGGGCCGCCAGACGCGCCTCGGCGGAGGCTCGTTCAGCGACGCGTTTCTCTAACTCCACTGAGTTTCGGCGCATTCTTCGGATCACAACCGCCAGACCAGCCAGTCCCCCAAATCCCATAGCCAACAGCAGCGCGAACGTCGCGCGCAATCCCGACCGGGTCTGTGCGATGATGCCCTGGAGCGGCTGGATAATCTCTTGCACGCCCCTTACATCCCCAACCTTCCAATCGGTCTTGGGGCTTTCCGGGTGAGTGTTGTGGCAGTGGACGCAACCGGCATTCAAGCGAACGGCGGTTGTATAGCGCAAAGACGGCCGGCCCTGGAAATCTTCAAAGCGGAAAAAAGGTTTATCAGGCCTAGTTCTTAACTCGCGCAGCGCCGCTCTCTCGAAGTCGTCTTTCGGGCCGCCCTCTTTTCTAAAGGCAAAGGGAAAGTCGCTGTACAGGCGCACCTGCATCCCGGTGCCTTTCTCGCTGATGCGCTTGCCGAACTCTATCGTGAAAGTCGCCGGGATCGGCACGGCCCCATCTTTCGTCGTGTAGTCGTGGGTGACCACGACGCCGTGGGGTCTGACCCGCTCGACGACCTCGGAGTTATAGAACGCACGCAGCTCTGTAAGCGACTGGGAATAGAGCGAAGTTCCATGCAACGCCCCCGACTCCACCAAACTCGATGACAGATGGGAAAGATGCCATAACGTCACGGCAATCCCGACACAGAACATCACCGCCAGCAAGGGGACGGTGCGCTCACAAATCAGGTGGACAACGGCACTGCGCGCTTTTGTCGCGACGCGGCGAATCGGACCGCCGTCTCCGAAGGTACCATTTGATACCATCTCAAACCTCAATCGATTCTATCGCCAACCGCACATGGTCTGCGGTGTCTTCAACAGCAAAACTTTCATTGGCGTTTCCATTTCTTACCCGCGGATTTTTTTGGCTAAAAGATTCCTCAATAGTTGCTTATCGGCGGAATTGTCCGGGACTTTTGCTTAGACACTGCGAAGAAATTGCGCCTGCCGTCACGCCACATCTTCGGGGGCGACTGATAGTGCCGCCATCTTCTAAACGTCCTCACCTATGAGCCGTTCAAACCCCCTGAAGCGCCGGAAGATTCTGCCGGATGCTCTATTCTTCCCTGCCGCATTGAGCCGCTCGCGACGCCTTGAACGCACAGAGTTTGCCAGTTCCCCGACTCCAGGCCGCCGGGGGTTAAACAATGGACAAAATCCGTCGATCTTAAATTCTGTGGTAATCACGCCAGCCGCCCTCATTCGCGCGCTCTTCGGCCGGCGTCGGATGAGCTGTTGCGCCCGAAAGTGACAAAACTCTTGGTGCCGTTAGACTTGCAATGAGGGCCGGCGGGATTAGGGATTTTGACAAGGCAGCTGTGCCCATTATCAACAGTTGACGGAACTCCGGCATTAACGAAACCATGGACGCTAATCCTCCCATCGAAATCCTGTTGGTAGAAGATAACTCGGGTGACATCCGCCTGACGCTGGAGGCGTTTAAGGATGCCGAACTGCCCAACCATGTCAGCGTTGTGCGCGACGGCGAGGAGGCCCTCGCTTTCTTGCGCAAAGAAGGACCTCACGCCTGCGCCCCCCGGCCCGACCTTGTCCTTCTCGATCTGAACATGCCGAAGAAAGACGGCCGCGAAGTCTTGCGGGATGTAAAAACCGATCCCGACTTAAAAATAATTCCGATTATCGTACTGACAACCTCGGTGGCCCCAACCGATATCGTCAACAGCTACGATCTCCATGCCAATTGCTATATCCAAAAACCCGCAGGCTTCGACGAATTCATCGATTTGATCCGCACGCTTGAAAATCTATGGTTTGGTGTCGTACAACTACCCCCGGGAGCCAAGGAAGCGACGGCGTGAAGGATAAAACCGGGCGCGTACTTCTTATCGAGGACAACCAGGGCGACGCCCGCTTGCTGGCAGAGGTTCTCAAAGACGTCCCCGGCCAGCCCTTTGAACTGGTGCACGCCGACCTGGTGAGCAGCGCCTTGGAGCGGCTGAACAACGAACATTTCGAGGCGATCCTGCTCGACTTGTCGTTGCCCGACGGCCAAGGTTTCGGCGTGCTCCGGCGCTTGCTCGACGTCGCGCCGAGCATCCCGGTCTTGGTGCTCACGGGACTCAAAGATGAGCAAATGGCGCTCAACGCCCTTTCCGCCGGCGCCCAAGATTATCTGGTAAAAGGCTCTCATGACGGCGACTTCATCGCCCGCGCCATCCGTTATGCGATCCAGCGCAAAGAGCTACTCGAGCGCACTCGCGCGCTCAGAGAAATTGACCAGGCGATCACCTCTACTCTCGACATCCACGAAATTTTTACCGCCCTGCTCGACAAGACCGGCGCGCTGTTCCCGTTCTCCGCCGCTTGCGTCCAGAAAATCAATCCCGACAACGGCGCGTTGGAGTCCGTGGCCCTGAACCGGATGCATGAAAAAGACCTCCAGACGTATGATTGGAACGGGCTCAGCGATGGGGCGCGAACGGCCACGCCCATCGTGCTGGCGCCCTCCACCAGCGGCGCCGGAACGGGGGCGTGGGACGCGGTCGCGGTCTTCCCGCTTAAGTTGAAGGAGCGCATCTGGGGTTATCTGTGCTTTTTGTCGAAAAAAGAGCGCGAATTCAGCGCCGAAGAATTGGACTTCTTGAGCGCGCTGGCCGCCCAGGTAGCCGTCGCCATCCATAACGCGGAACTTTACGCCGGCACCGTGGCGCTGGCCGAGGACCTGCGCCGGTCTAATAAAGTGAAAGACGATTTTTTGAGCATCATGTCCCACGAGCTGCGAACGCCGCTTAACATCGTCATGAACTGCGCTGAAATCGTGCGCACCGGCATTGTCGGCGAAATCAATTCGGAACAGGCGGACATCCTGGACCGGCTCATGACCCAGGCGAAGAACCAGTTGACATTGGTCAACGGCATCCTGCACGTCACGCGCATGGAAACCGAACAGTTAGTCGCAAGCCTCGAAGAGGTGGACTTGAGGGAATTTCTCGAAAATCTCAAATCCGATTACGCGATCTCGTTCTCCAACAAGAATGTCGAGTTGCGCTGGGACCACACCACCCATCTCCCGCTGGCCAGGCTCGACCGTGATAAGCTGCGCCACATTTTGGAAAACCTGATCAACAACGCCATCAAGTTTACGGAAGCGGGATCGATTATCGTCTCAGCGCGCCTGGTAGAGGGTAGCGCGCACTTATCGAAGGCAGGGAATCACAGCCGCTGGCTCGAATTGGCGGTGTCGGATACGGGCGTTGGTATGCCGGCTGATTCGTTGGCGCTGATATTTGAAAAATTTTGCCAGTTGGATGCCACCTCGACGCGGCTCCACGGCGGCGTCGGCATCGGGCTCTATCTGGTGAAGAGATTTGCCACCGTATTGGGTGGCGACGTGACGGTGGAAAGCCAGGCCGGCAAAGGCTCGACCTTCACCGTGACCATCCCGTTTATTCCTGCCGGGTTCGTGGCCATTCAAGATTCAAACACCCAGGACCCCCAGGCAAATTTAAACCTAGCGTCTTCTCGACCCGAACAACCCAGCGGCCACCGTTTGAGCGGCACTCGCTAACTAGAAGGCTCAAATCGTTCCTATCGATCAAGGGTTCAAAACGATTTCCGGTGCAAGTAAGGGGACAGTCCCCTTCTGTGAAGATTGGAACTGCTTGAACCCGCGGCCGGCAGTTTACTACGATGCGACCTTTGGGCTTTCTGTGGTTAAAACTTTTCGTGAGCGACTATGCGAAGTCTGAGCGGCACAGCTGTTGACTCCCCGGGGCGGCAATTTGACGATGGTGAACCAAAACTCTTCAAGCATTTGAACGATCTTGATAAACTGGTCCATATCCACCGGTTTGTTGATGTAACAGTTGGCATGAAAACCGTAAGTGGTGATGATGTCCGACTCGGCCTCCGATGTCGTCAACACAACCACCGGAATGCGCTTTAAGTCGGCGTCGTTCTTGATCTCTTGTAGCACTTCTCGGCCATCTTTGCGGGGCAGATTGAGATCGAGCAAGATCAGATCGGGAGTCGGTGCATTGGCCTGACCGCCCTCGCCGCGCAGAAACTCCATTGCCTCCATGCCGTCGCGGGCAACGTGGAGATTGACGATCAGATTGCTTTCCTTGAGCGCCTCTTCCGTGAGCCGAATGTCGCCGATGTTGTCCTCGACCAACAATATCTCGATGGGCTTTAGGACGCTGCCATTCATGGGCCTGTTCCTCCTTGATTCCAGCGGTCACCAGTGCATAGTCATTGCCGGGACCCGGCAATTCCAGTGCATACTAAATCGGGGGCAATCCAGGGTTCTTAAGCCATGCGCGCATTTCTGCGCGTGGCACCCTTCGGTCGAAGAATCGGGGTGGAGCTTTATCCGATCAATGGAATTTCCGTTAACGTCGGTAATTTCGGGCACAGCTCGGACTGCGAAAGTTCCATTGTGGGGGCTGTTTGCCGCGCGCCGCCGAGATGGACCGTCTCCGCGCGCGCCCGGCTTGCGAGCAGCAGCGCCGTGGCCACGATAAGATATAGAATCAGTTGTATGACTTCATCCCGCGTTAGCATAAATTACCGAGTTTTCTAGTGTTTTTGCATCACCGGCCAGCGGATGCCTGCTAATGAGGCTGATTTCTGCGGCAGCCACGCACAAGCCAAAAATGGTTTTGGTTTGAAATCACCGCTACCTGTGACTAGAATCGACGTTGGGCGAAAATACTTCATAAAGCAGGACAGTCAACGTCATGAAAATCCATCAAATTCCGTTATTGCGCGACAACTACGGTTATCTTTTGGTCTGCGAAGAGACCAACCAGGCGGCCATCGTTGATCCGTCGGAGGCCGAGCCGGTCTTGCGCAAATTGGCACAGGAAAAAGCTGATCTCAGAGCGATCTTGAACACCCATCACCACCGCGACCATACCGGCGGCAATGAGAAGCTACTGGCCGCGCGGCGGATGGATGTCTACGGCCATAAAAGCGATGGTAACCGGATTCCCGGCTTGACACATGGTGTAGACCAAGGAGACGAAATCCGCATCGGCGAGCTGAAGGGCGAAGTTCTTTTTATCCCTGGCCATACGACCGGCCATGTTGCTTATCTATTCGGCGACGCGCTGTTTTGCGGCGACACGCTGTTCACCGCCGGCTGCGGCCGGCTCTTCGAGGGGACGCCGGAACAGATGCACGCCTCGCTTAGCAAGATCATGGCCCTGCGCGAGGATACCAAAATTTATTGCGGTCACGAGTACACGGAGAGCAACCTGCGCTTTGCGCTAACCGTGGAGCCTAAAAACCCTAAAGTTGTTTCGCGCTACGAGCGCGTTCAGGCGCAGCGCGCCCGCGGCGTCCCAACGGTTCCTGCGACGCTGGAAGAAGAGAAGCAGACCAATCCCTTTCTGCGTTGGGACAGCGGAGAAATTCAAGCGAGCGTCAAAGCCGCGGTGCCGGGCCAACGCACGGACCCGGTGTCGGTATTCGCCAGCGTGCGCAGGTTGAAGGACGCATTCTGAAAACCATCTCGTTATCGGAAAATCATCAGAACCTACATGGAGACTCCCGGCCTCAAGACGCCTCGTTCCCTTGACGCCGCGAAAATCAAAATGGACGATATCATCGACGACTTGTTTCATGACGTCCAGAACAGCATTCACCGGGTCGGCATGGAACTCGAACTCATAAGTATGGGTTTGGGAATGAGCTCCGACGCCGGGAAAACCGCCGAGATGATAAAGCTGTTGGAAAATAACGTCCGAGACCTGCGTGGTTATATCAGCTCCGTACAGGAACCCTCCGCCACCTGCGACCCGGCGGCGGTTTTGCAAAGCGTCGTCGCGAATCTACAAATCGGCCATCGCGGCCGCCGCGTTCATGTCAGCTGGATTCCGCCGGAATCCCTGCCGCTGGTCGCGGTGCACAGAAAACTCCTGGCACGGGTATTGGAAAGGGTTTTGGATTTTTGCGAGAATCTCATGCAACAGGGAGGCGAATTGCGGATCACGGCCGGACGCCAGGAAAACTCCGGCCAATTTCGTGTGGAGATCATTTTGACGATGTTAGCCGCCGCGCCCATAGACTTAGAAAAAGAATTGTTTGGCGAACCTTCCGCTCATGTCCCAATCGGCCTCGGAGCGAAACGCGCTTTGGAAGTCTTGCGCCGCCATCACGGAGAAATTACATTTCGCAGAGATAGCGTTTGTCAATGCGCGATAACTCTTCGCATGCTAGCCTCGCCTCAGTAGGAAACCAGATTTTGCCGCCGCAAGCGCGCCGGCTGGCGGGAATAACGGAGAAGGCGCAGTAGCCATCGAAATGAGCTTGGAGCGAAGCGAATCCGCCGCGGTTACACCGCATATTCTAGTTGTTGACGATGACAATCTCATCTGCCAACAACTGGAGCGCCTATACCAGCACGGCGGCTACCAGGTCAGCGTTACGCATTTCGCGGAAAACGCGCTGCAGATGCTCGAAAAAGAGGACATCGACCTGGTCGTTACCGACATCCAGCTCCCCGGCTTGAGCGGCATCGAGTTGACCAAGCGGATCGTCGAGCGTTGGAGTAGCGTCGCCGTGATCGTTATGACCGGTTACGCGGAAATCGACGATGCCGTGCGGGTCCTGAAAATCGGCGCCGGCGACTATATCATCAAGCCCTTCAGCGCATCCTCCATCCAGGAGTCCACAAAGGCGGTGCTGGAACGAGCCAGCCTTTTTACGGAAATTCGCCATCTGCGGCGCCAACTCAAGAACGGTCTCGAGTTCGGCGGCATGCTCAGCCAGACCGAAGAAATGCATCGGGTCTTCGAAATCATTCGTATGGTGGCGCCAACGAATAGCACCGTGGTCATAGAAGGCGAGACCGGTACGGGCAAGGAGCTGGTGGCCAGCGCCATCCATCATCACAGCGCGCGCGGGCGCGGACCGTTCGTGACCATCAATTGCGGCGGATTGCCGGAGACTCTTCTTGAAAGCGAGCTCTTCGGTTTCGAGCGCGGCTCATTCACCGGCGCGGACCAGGCGCGGCCCGGCAAGATCGAACAGGCCCACGGCGGCACCCTGTTTTTTAACGAGATCGAGAATATGCCGTTAACGATGCAGGCAAAATTGCTCTTGGCTCTCAACGACCAAGGGGTCCAGCGGATCGGCTCGAACCAGTGGGTTCAGATCGACATGCGCGTCATCGCCGCAACCAACGTGCCCCTGAAAACCCTCGTCAACGAGGGGAGAATGCGCCGCGATTTCTACTACCGCATCAGCGTGGTGCCCATTTTTTTGATTCCCCTGCGCCAGCGGCTTGAAGACATCCCGATCCTGGTTCAGGATTTCCTGCGCCATCACCGCCTCGCCAGCGAAAAGCAGATAGCCAACATCGCGCCGAAGGCGTTGGCCCAACTCATGCGCTATCACTGGCCCGGCAACGTGCGCGAGCTGCAAAACGTCTTGGAAAAGGCGATGGTACTGGCGAAAAGCCGCGTCATCGAAAACGTTGATCTAAGCGACCTCGAACTGCCGATGGCGATGACCTCCGAGCGAGCGTCATGGGATTTGCCCCTGCCGGTCTGGATCAAAGAGCAAGAAAAGAACTACCTGGTTGCGAAGTTGAACGAATGCGGCGGCCGCATCGACTCCACCGCAAAGCAGTGCGGCATCGACGTGCGCTCGCTGCACCGGAAAATGCGCTTCCACGGTCTGGACAAAAAATCTTACCAAAAACAGCTCCCAAATCCGGATAAGTGAGCTCGAAGGCTGCGGCACGCGAAATTTTTTGTGCCATTTGCGTTCTTTGCGGTTAAATCCTCCCCTCCGACACCCGCTCCGGGCAGCCACATAGGGCTGCCCCTACAATCCTTTCTATGTGCTCTTTGTGGTTAAATCTCTACTTCGGTTGCGGCTTTGCCGCGCTAGGTTCTTTGCGGTTGAATAAATTCTTCACTGAATCTTCGGTCCGGTGTACTCCAGTACATATAACCCGCCTTTGATCCGATCCGTCACGTAGATCAATCCGTCGGTATCGACGTAGAGATCGTTGAACATCGGCGCTTTCTGCCCGTCGGGCGGCGGCGGAATGAAGTAGCCCACTTCCTCGGGGCGAAACTGGTTGCGAATGTCGAAGACCCGCAGCCCTGCATTGTAATAAGTCACGAAAAGAATGTTCTCGCTCTGTAACGAGCCGGGACGGTTCTCATGCACGTTGTGCGGCCCGAAGCGCAGCCCGCGTTTGCAGAAATCGCCTTGCGGCACGGGGCAAGTGCTGATGATGACGGGATTTTTTTCTTCACGAATATCGATGATCCAGACGCGCTTCTCGCCTTCGTTGCAGTCGTATTTCACCGATTCGTCGACGGCCACGACTAATTTTCTGCCGGGCAGCGGCAACGTCGTGTGCGCGTAGCCGCCAAAGGGCGGGCTCCAATCGATGTGGCTGATGGTTTTCGGCTTGCTGATATCGGAGATATCGAGAATGACCATGCCGGCATCGACCAGCGCGACGTAGGAGCGGTCGCCGTGGGCAATCGCGCCATGCACGTGAAAGTGCTCGCCGGCAAACGGTTCCCAGCCGGGCGGGGTTTCTTCGCCTTCTTTCGTGCCGGGGATCCACCAGCGGCCGGCTTCCTTCGGATTCGCGGGATTGGCAATATCCGCGATTAAATACGCGCGCTCGTGGATGCCCGGCAGCGCCGCGCCGACATGGGCATACTTGCCATCGGTGAACCACATGCGATGCACGCCTTTGCCGGGAAGTTTGAAATAACCGATCTCGCGTGGCTCGGTGGGTTTCTCGATGCTGTAAATTTTGATTCCCGCTTCGTTGGGCACGCTGGCCGGAACCGACTTATCGAAGTACGGCCGCTCCTGGTTCTGGATCAAGATGTCGCCGGCGATCTGCACTTTATGCGCGTGGGTGTTGACCGCGTGGGGCATCTGCGTGATCAAGCGCGGGTCGGCTGGATCGGCGGCGTCAAGAATACTCAGCGCCATCGGCGAGGTGCCGAGATGGGCCAAATAAACGTAACGCCCGTGCTTGAGCAGCTGCATGCCGTCGCCATGACCGTTCAGGTCGTGATGGCCGATCAATCTGACATTCCAACTTTCACTGCGAGCTTGGATATCTCTGGTTTGCATCGACACCTTTGTCTGCTCCTTTGCGAACGATTTTGGCAGGGCGCCTCGATACGGTCCAGGCATTCATTTAATTTGCCGACGCGCATATGTCAAACGTCCAATGGTCGTTGGCGAGGAGCGCGCCGTTTACACGGATCAAGCCATCGTGCTAAACACCGGGTGAACGACACGGAGGAGGCAAACCATGGCGCAAATCGTTTCGATCATCGGCATCACCCACAACCCGTTCATGCCGCGTTTATTTCAACAACCGCAGCAACCGCCCGGGGCGGCCAAAGTCAAAGAACGAATCGCGATGATGCGCCAGAAACTCGCCGAGGCGAAGGCCGACGTGCTGGTCTGCATCGGCAACGATCACTTGCATCAATTCTTCATGGATAACATGCCGGCGTTCATGATCGGCAAGATGGATCAGTACGATGGCACGTTTTACGACGAGACTCGGGAGTTCGGCCTGCCGGCCTGCAAACTGCCCGGCGACCTCGAAACCTCGGACGCCATTATGGAAGGCGGCTTCGACCGCGGCGTCGATTTCGCTTATTCGAATGAATTGACCATCGATCACTCCATCATCGTGCCGATGATGTTCGTGCGTCCCGAGATGGATATTCCCATCGTGCCGATTTTGACCAACTGCATCGCCCCGCCGATGCCGAGACCGAAGCGTTACTTTGAGGTCGGCAAAGCCATTCGTGGCGCCATCGATAGTCTTCCGACCAACAAACGGATCGGCGTGCTCGTAAGCGGTCACTTATCTCTCGAAGTCGGCGGCCCGAAACAATTTGAACGTCATCTCACCGATCCTAACTTCGACGCCGCTGCCGTCGGCTGGATCGTCAACGGCGACATCGACGGCGCCGCCCAAGGCTGCACGCCCGAGAAGATGATGGCCTCGGGCAACATGACCAGCGGCTACTTGAATTTTTTGATGATGATGGGCGTGGCGAACAGCACCAAGCCGTCCTACGCGGAAGGATTGGACGCCGGCTTTCCGGCGATACCGTTCTTTAGCTGGGACGGAGCGTAAGGCGACGCCAAAACTACGTCGGGATGGACTCCGTAACGCGGTGTAATGATCGACAGCGGCGCAGCTACTACCTTTATTCACGCTCTCAACTGTAATCGAGTCCTGAACCCTACGAAATCCGTTATAGCCGAACGAGAGCCGCAGGGGTTGGGCGATAAAAAAAGGAACGGTATCGGCGCGCGCCGCGGAGATCGAGAAGGCGTGCCGAATACTCGTGGGGCATGAAGGATTGTGCAAACCCGAGATTTCCGACGAACTGACATTTGTAAAACTTTCAAACGGAATGGTGCTCCCCAAACGTATGGCCAAAGAAATGGGCATCCTGTAATCTGAACCAGAAGTCATGAACAAAAAAGGTAGATTGTAGAGCCTGGAGACGCCGCGCAGATCGATGGCTTGAGAGTGCGAATGCTGGCTAGAACAGAAACCATCGCGACGATTGCGGACCATTGGCTTGCGCGGTTCGAAAGGGCTCTTGCGGAACCCGACGACGTTCTGCTCAAGACACTGTTTCATCCGGATAGCCATTGGCGCGATGTACTGGCCCTGACTTGGCAGATCAGGACGGTCAACGGCCTGGACGCTATTCTTAGAGAGCTGAAAGCGCATATCGGCCGAGCCCATCCGACTGGTTTCAGGACGGATCCCCATCGGACTGCGCCGCGCTATGTGACGCGCGCGGGCACTCACGCGATCGAGGCGATCTTCAGATTTGCAACCGCCGAGGGCCGCGGCACCGGAGTCCTACGGCTGACCCCCGATGCCAACGATGGCACCACGCTGAAAGCGTGGACGCTGCTTACGGCGCTCGACGAGATAAAGGGGTTCGAGGAACGGGTCGGGAGATCACGGCCCAGAGATAAGTCCTATTCGCACGATTTTCGGGGCCCGAACTGGCTCGACCTCAGGAAATCCGCCGCCGAGTATGTCGAGAGGGATCCGGTTGTGCTGGTCGTCGGCGGGGGGCAGGCCGGGCTTTCGATCGCCGCACGCCTGACTCAATTGCAGGTCGATACGCTGATTGTGGACCGCGAACAGCGCATCGGTGACAACTGGCGCAATCGCTATCACGCGCTGACCCTGCACAACCAGGTGCAAGTCAACCACCTTCCGTACATGCCTTTTCCACCGAGCTGGCCGACCTACATTCCCAAAGACAAACTGGCCGGCTGGTTCGAGGCCTACGTGGAAGGCATGGAGCTCAACTACTGGACGGCCACGGAATTCGAGGGCGGCGTGTACAACGAAAGAGAAGAGCGATGGTCCGTTGTGCTACGTCGGGCGGACGGCACGAAGCGGGAGATGCGTCCACGACACGTCGTGATGGCAACCGGCGTCAGCGGCATTCCGAACCTTCCCGATATCCCGACGTTGCGGAACTTCGGCGGCAAGATCCTGCACTCCAGCCAATACGACGACGGCGAGGCTTGGAAGGGCAAGCGCGTCCTTGTCATCGGCACCGGCAACAGCGGCCATGATATTGCGCAAGACCTATACTCGAGCGGGGCAAAGGTCACTCTCGTTCAACGCA
>DASWHT010000424.1:0-7099 GCA_036398075.1 Binatia bacterium
CAAACAACGCAACCACGCAGATTAGTCTCAAAAAGGTTGCCAAGCCCGTAGGTCTCCCGGTCGAACAGGCGACCAAGTTTGAGTTCATCATCAATCTCAAGACCGCGAAGCAGACCGGTCTGACGATCCCGCCCGGACAAAACGCTTGACACTAGACAAAGTCTCTGTCAAATTTATGAAAATCGGAATTATATAATATGTAAGGAGTTCTATATAATGTCTGCGAGCACAAAAATCACCGCAAAATTTCAAATTACATTACCACGGGAAGTCCGCCGCGCCTTGAAGGCTAGGGTAGGAGACCTGCTGGTTTTCGTGCAACAAGCAGACGGTTCATACCGCATTCAAGCGGTGCCTGCACGGTTGACCGATGCCCTCCGACTGGCCGGCAGCGGATTGTCGCCTGGGGATTTTCGCCGGTTGCATAGCGAGTTCGAGGAAGGCTGGGAAGATGAGCGAAGTTAACCCCCGGCCTTTGGCCTGTCTTGATGCGAATATCTTTCTCGCTGTGCTTATCCCCGAGGCGACCAAGGCGCCCAAAGACGAGATCGGGGGATCGGCAAGGGTGCTCAAGGCGGTCGAGGAAGGACGATTGCGGGGTGTCTCTACAGCGATCCTCTTAGGCGAAATTCGCTATGTCTATCTGAGGGAGGGCAAGGCCGGGTTTGAAATCGCCCGAGCTGCCATCGAAGCGGAGCGTAACCTTCGCGTTTTAATCATTACGGCGTCTCTGGCCATTCATGCCGCCGAGTTGAGGAGGACGTACTATTCAAAGAAAAATGCTTTTTCGTACAACGACGGCCTTTATCTAGCCACGGGATTGGCCGAGCGCGCCGACCTTCTGATTACCACGGATCCTCATCTGCTCTCTGTCGCCGATCTGAAGACTTTGCGGCCTAGCCAGTACCGCTAATCGCTTTCCCACGAAAAGAGAGCTTACCCCATATCCACCTTGACGCCGTTCTTGGCGCACTCTTCCTCGTACATCCTTCTCATCGAGTCGTCTTCGTCTTCGAACTCGATTTGTTCGATGCCTTTTTCTTCCTTCTGCACGGCGGTGTTGGCGTGGAGCGCGACGAACTTACAGGGTTGGTTGCCCGTGTTGTAGTGCTGGTGCCAGGTGCCGGCCGGCGGTGAGATGCATGTACCTTCGTGCCAGTCGTACCGTTCCGGCTTCTCCCCTTCGTCCCACATCAAGGTGTAACCCGTGGAGTCGAGCAGAAAAACATGGGCGCCGGGGCCATGGCGATGGGCCTTCTTGTAGCGGCCCACGGGAAATTGCGACACATGGGCAAGCATGGCGCTGCCCGACATGTGGATGTACATGTTGCGCGTGCCTTTACCGCGCTTTTCCCGCGGCACGAGGTTAATCTTGCGAATGTCGGGAATGAAGTTCGAGTGCAGGATGCCGCCGTAGTATTCGGTGAAATATTTTCCCTCCTTAGAGAAAAACTCCGAATCGCCGGGATCGAAGCGGTCTTTGAATATGTAGTTGGTGTTGTAAACAAACTCCGGGTCACGAAACAGCTCGAAGGAGACGGGCTGGCTGGTCAGGGCGAAGTACCGGCACGGCTCGCTGCCGCTGGCGTTGAAGTGTTGATGCCAGGCGTTTAAGGGAATCGCGAAAGTGCTCCCTCTCTCCCACTCAAATGTCCGCTTGGGCGTGCCCTCGTACCATATAGTCGTTGCCCCACGCCCTGCGGCGACGGTGATGATTTCTTCGTAAAGCTGGCGCTGCGGCGTCATGCTTTTTCCCGGGTCGATCTCGGCGATATAGGCGTCGGCAACCATTTGATCGGAAAAAGTACAAATGGCCCCTTTACAGTCCTTGCGTTTCCAATAGGCGAGCTTCTCCGTGCGCACGTCCTTCACGAACGCCCCGCCGATGATTGGCACCCCTTCCGACTCGATCCACCTTTTGTAAGGGCTGTATTTGTCCATCATGAATTGTACATAAGGATGAACTTCGAATTCTTTTGTGGGTACGGCCATGGCGACAACCTCCGAGAATATTTTTATGGCGACGTTAACCCGCGGACGGAAGGCCTGTCAACCGCGCGCGCGTTGACGCGGTGCCTCAACGCCTCTTGACTGTCCGATGGCAACTGTTGTACGAGCAAGGCGGGTTCATCGAGGCTCTGAGTAAAAGCTGATACTGATCCAATTCGTTTTTCCACGACGTGAAGTCCAAACTCAAGGCGACCCAAGGAGGCGAAAAATGAAAACGAGAGCGACGTTAGCGACGGCGTTGATTTCTTTCTTTCTCTTGCCGTTCGTTTCCTTTTCCCAGTCAACGGATCCAAAAATCATCGAGGCCGCGAAGAAAGAAGGCGAGATCATCTGGTACACCTCAATGAGCGTCGATCAGAGCCAGCCGCTCATGGGCGCCTTCAACAAAAAATATCCCGCTATCAAACCGGTACTCGTGCGCCTGGGCGGCGGCGCGTTGATGAACCGGGTGCTGACCGAGACGCGCGCTGGCTTATTTGGCTTCGATGTCGTCGGCGGCAGAGGCGAGATGATTCAGATTTTCAAAGAGAGAGGGATCATTTCGTCGTATCTTTCACCTGAGACCAGGCAGATCGATGGAGACCTGTTCGACAAGCAGGGTTTCTGGTACGTGCATTACGTCGTTCCCTGGGTGCTCGGCTACAACACCCAGCAAGTGAAGAAGGATGAAGTTCCCAAAACCTACGAAGCCCTGCTCGATCCAAAGTGGAAGGGCGGCAAGGTATCCATGGATACCGAGGGCTATCTCGTGTTGCAGGGTCTGATGACGGCCTGGGGCCGGGAGAAGGCGATCGATTACATGAAGAAACTCGCCGCCCAGGATCCAACCCTGTCACGAGGTAACACTGAGCGGTCGGCCCTCGCCAGCGCCGGCCAATATCCGTTGATCTTGGCCTACGCTCACACACTCGAACGAGAAAAGTTTAAAGGCGCGCCCATGGAGTGGGTTCCCCTCGAACCCGCCGTGGTCGAAATCGATCCGCAGATGATCGGTGCCAAATCTCCCCATCCTAACGCGGCGCGGCTATTTATGGACTATATTCTTTCGAAGGAAGGCCAGGAAATGCTCGTGGGATTCCAGCGCATACCCGTCCGCAAGGACGTTGAGCCCAAGCCGGCGCGGCTATTCCGCGGCTACCAGCGGATCGTCGAAAAACCCGATGACTACAAGTATTTTTCCGAAAACGTGAAGCTCTATCAAGAAATTTTCAAGACCCGGTAGCAGGCTGCTGAAACATCCTCATCCTTCGACAGGCTCAGGATGCACGGTCAAGACAGAACTTGAGGTACGTGATTCCGCTCATGGTGAGCCCCGTCGAACCATCAATCGCCCCGCGGAAATCGTGCTCGAATCTCGTGATCGTGATCGGATGAACACGAGCCACGAAAACTGCGCGCCGACGGCCGTGAACCCGTCGTGGACAAGGGAAGGAATTACTGATAAGAAATTTTTTTAAAACTTAGAATGGCATAAATCACGAAGGAGAAGAAGAATGGCGACAAAATTGAAATTCGGGTTACTTTTGCCGCACTTTTGCGAATATGCTTCGGCCGAAAGCTGCATCGAGGGATCGAAAAAGGCTGAGGCCTATGGGTTCGACTCGGTTTGGGTCAGAGACCACCTGGTTTTCGAACCCCACGGCATGGAAGGCGAAGATAATTCTCACATCGAGGGTTTGCTGATCCTCGCAGCCGTCGCGACGGTGTGTAAGAAACTGATCCTCGGCACCGGCACGATGATCTCGCACCGGCATCCCATTCATTTGGCGCAAGCCATGGCGGGCCTCAGTACGCTTTGCAATACCGATATCATCATGGGCCTGGGCCTTGGCACCTTTCCTCACGAATTTGAGGCGGCGGGTTATAAGAAGGTTACTTTGCAAGACCGCGCCAACATAGCCAAAGTAAACGCCCAGCTCTGCCGGCGATTCTGGGCCGGTGAAAAGATCACCTACAAAGATGATTATTACGACTTCAAAGACGTCGAGCTCAAGCCGACGCCGAACAAAAACATTCCGATCTGGTACGGCGGCGGCACGCCGGCGTCCGCCCGCCGCGCGGCGGATTACTGTGATGGCTGGATGCCAGGACGTATTCCCACGGCTACTTTTAACAAAATGGTCAAGTACCTCGAAGAGCAGTGCAAGCTGGCGGGACGACCCATGGTCACCACCGGCGCGATCCCCATCACCAGTATCGATAAGAATAGAGACGTCGCGCTCAGCAAGGTTAACGTCAAAGGTCTGATCAACGAAGGCAACGCCCCGAGCAAGAAAACTTGGGTCAAACCGGCATCCGGCACCTTCTCCAAGGTCGAAGATATCGAAGGGCTGCTCATGGCCGGAACTCCGGCGGAGATCGCGCGCGATACTAAACGATATGAAGATGCGGGTCTAAATCACGTCGTTTTCGACCTGCGCTTCCGCTACGCCGATTGGTACCAACAGATCGACTTGTTGGGCCAAGAAGTTCTACCGGCGGTCAGGGCGTGATTCGTGCTCGTGTTTCGAGTTACGAGTTTCGGGTTCCGAGTCACAACTCGAAACTCTAAACCCAAAACCCGAAACCGGGCGCTAGCCCGAAGGAGTGTTCATGCGTACGGAAAAAGTTAATTTTTACAGCGAAGGCACTAAGGTTTCCGGCGCGCTCTATTTGCCGGACTCGGAGCAGGGCAAACCATTTCCAGGAATCGTCCAGGGCCCTGGCTTTCTCGGTCTCAAAGACGCCAAGCACTACATCATGATGTTCGAGAAGCTTTGCGCGGCGGGCTACGCCTGCCTCTGTTTTGATTATCGCGGCTGGGGCGACAGCGAAGGCGTCGAGCGCGGCTGGGTAATGCCGAAATGGCAAGCGGAAGACATCCGCAACGCCATCACTTTCATGCAGACCCGCCCGGAAGTCGACGCCGACCGCATCGCGACCTTCGGCTCCGGCGGCACCGGCGGCGGCAATGCCGTCTACGTCGCCGCCATCGATCCACGGGTCAAATGCTGCGTCAGCTATCTCGGCGTGAGCAGCGGCCGCGATTGGCTGCACTCGATGCGGCGCGAGTATGAATGGGTCGATTACCTCAAAAGCATCGACGAAGATCGTAAGAAACGAGTAACCACCGGCTCCGGTGCCGTAGTCAGCGCCCGTGAAGGCGGCATCATGGTGCAAACCCCGGAGCGCCAGACAACCACGATTAAGAAAGACGTCGCTGATAAAATCCCCGACGCCATGCCACTCGCCTGCGCCGAGGCGATTCTGGAATACAGTCCGATAGACGTGGTCCATAAGATCGCGCCGCGCGGCGTGTTGTTCATCGCCGTCGAAGGCGACGCGGTCACGCCCGAACAGCAGTCCTTCGATTTATACGAAAAAGCCGGCGAGCCGAAGAAACTGGTCTTGTATAAAAAGACCACGCACTACGGCATCTACAACGACTATTTCGACGACGTCGCCGCCAACGTGATCGATTGGTACAATCGCCACCTCAAATATCACAAGGTCGAAGTCACTGAGAAAAACTAGGAGCTATCATGCAGCACAATATTTCCTTTGGCGTGCGGGTGCCGAATTCCGGCCCGCTTTCCAGCATTGAGAATATCGTCAAAGCGACCAAGAAAGCCGAAGAATTGGGGTTCGACGCGATCTGGGTTCATGACCACGTGGTCTGGAGCACCGAGATGCACCGGCATCATATTTCTTCGGGCGCCTTCGAAGCGATAACCGATGCGCAGGAGGCCAATTTCTATGAAGCCACCACCATATTGTCCTATCTTGCAGCAGAGACGAAGCAAATTACTTTAGGCGTGGCGTGTTTGGTTATGCCCTGCCGCAACCCGGTATACGCCGCCAAGCAGTACTCGACATTAGACCACCTCGCCAACGGCCGCCTGCTGGTCGGCGTCGGCCTCGGCTCCAAGGCAACCCGCGAGTCCGACGAATTCGGCGTGTTTGGCGTGCCTTACGAACGGCGCGGCGACCGCGCGGATGAATATATCCAAGCGATGAAAGCGATTTGGACCCAGCAAATCGCGTCCTATAAAGGCGATTTCATCGAGTTCAAAGACGCCGAAGTCTATCCGAAACCGGTTCAGAAACCGCACCCGCCGGTTTGGGTCGGCGGCTGGATGAAGCTCGCCGCGAAACGCGCGGGCAAATACGGCGAAGGCTGGATTCCCGGCTGGCTCTCACCCAAGGAAATGAAAGTCGGCTGCGATATTCTCGCGGCGACGGCCGAAGAGCACGGCCGCGACCCGAAGAAAATCACCATCGCCGTCGAAAAATTGGCGACCATCGCCAAGACCCGCGACGAAGGGCTCAACCTTGCCATGCCGACCCTTAAAACCAGCAGCGAAAGTTACGAGCGCGACATCGACAGCATGCAGTTCGCCCTCGACCGCCACATCTTCGGTTCGGTGGACGACGTGCGCCGGCGCGTCGATGAATTCATCGAAAATGGCGTGCAGCATTTCGAGCTTAAGATCATCTATCCGACCATGGACAGCCTGGACCGGCAGATGACGCTCTGGGCGGAATCGATCTTGCCGCATTACAACTGAAGGATGGAGTATTGGAGTACTGGAGGGATGGAGTACTGTTCGAACTAAAAACCCAACACTCCAATACTCCATTACTCCAGAACTCCAATAATTTTCGTATATGAAACTTTCTTTCAAACTAAACGGGCGCGCAGTCGAAGTTGACTGCGAGCCGGCGGACACCCTTGCCGAAGTGTTGCGCAACCAACTCAACTTGAACGGCACCAAAGTTTCCTGCGAGGTTCAGGTCTGCGGCGCGTGTACCGTCCTGGTGGAAAATCTTCCGGTGAGCGCATGTACGTATCTGGCTTACGAAGCACGGAGCAAGAGCGTCACAACCATCGAGGGCTTGGAAAATGCCGATGGTACTCTCCACCCACTGCAGCAGGCTTTCATCGACGAGTTCGCATTTCAATGCGGCTATTGCACGCCGGGCATGATCATGTCCGCCAAATCTTTGCTGGACGAAAACCCGAGGCCGACCCGGGATGAAATCATTCACTATATGGACGGCAATATCTGCCGCTGCACCGGCTACGTGCCGATTGTCGCGGCGATTCAGC
>DASWHT010000425.1:0-6637 GCA_036398075.1 Binatia bacterium
CGATTGCAATTTCATCCGGCCGACCATGCGGGCGAGCTTTTTGAGTTTCTCGTTGCCGGCGAGCCTCTTGCCAAGTTCCAGCTTTTGCCCCGGTGGGGAACGCTCGCCGGTGCCAATCGCGTTGCCCCAGGTCTCCGCCTCTTCGCTGGCGTCTTCTAATTCCTGGGCGACTTTGATCGATTCGGCTTGCAGGCGATTGCTCGCCTGGGATTCGATTTGCTTCAAGTCCTGCTTGAGTTGCGCCGCTTTGTGGCGCAGCAGCGCTTCGGCGCCTTGGACCTCGCCGGCCATTTTTTCCTTGGCTCTTTTTAGCGCCTTCTTGCCTTCGTCCGACAACTGGTCTTCGGGAATGGTATCGGCGTTGTCGTATTCTTCCATCTTGCGGCCGACGAGTTCCTCCTGCTGTTGGATGTCCCACAGGTCGCGCAGGTCGCGTTGGCTAAGGAGCTTCTGCTCGCGAATTATGCCGAGCAAGCGCTCGCCAAGAATCAACGTTGAGAGCCCGGCATGGGCTTCGTTTAAAAGGGTTTGCTCGCGCAGGATCTCGTATTGCCCGCCTCGGCGCACGCCGTCGAGAAACGTCTGGTTAAGCAAGGCGCTGGGCAGCACGTCATTGGTGTCGTGAAATGCCACGTTGTACTTGAAGAGCAGGCAGAAAATATCCTGCAGCAACGAAGCGAAGTGGGGCAGAAACATGCTGCCGTTTTGCTCCAGCTCGCTAAGCGACGGCGCTTCGGCGCGCAGGTGCTGCCAGACGCGCCGGTCGTAGGCGTCGTTTTCAACCCAGCAGGTATTTGACGGAAGCGGTTGGAAACTGCGCTTGGCGAGATTGGTTTTGCTTCGCTTGGGCGGCATCAGAATTGCTCCAGCATCTCTTTTTGCAGATGCTCGATCTCGCTTCTAACCGAGCTGACCCGGTCGAGGGGGCGGCCAAGCCGTTTGGCTTTTTCCATGATTTGATCGACTTTTGTCAAAATATTTTTGAGCTTGGTATGGAGTTCGATCAGCGCGCGGGCGCGCTCGTCGCTCGATTGGCCGGGCTGGACCGCCGACTCGCGAATTTCGCGCGACTCGTAAAGCAGTTCGGTGATCTCCTGTTCGTAGCCGAGCAGGAGATCGCGAATCGTAGCGCGCACCTGCTCATGCTCCGACGGATCGCGCCACAGGACATGTTCCAGGAAAAACAAATTTTTTTCCTGAATTTCTTTACCGCCGTCGAGAAAGGCGTGGGCTTGCAGCAAACTCAAACACTGGCGATAGCGGCGGTCGGAGGCCTGAAGGTTTTTCTTGTTTAGCTCGCGCCGGATATCGGCGATGCTCCGGTAGGCATGGGGTGGAATGATCACGTCGCGCGCCCCGCGCTGGAGTTCTTGCAGTTCGCTGAGCGTCAGGCAGGTGCGCTCGCTTTGCGGCGGCGCTTCCAACATGCGCAGGAAGCGGAAGTCCTCGGCGATATAGTTGACCACGAAGCGGACGAGAAAGCGGTCATAGAGCGCCGTAAGCTCCTCTTCCTCCGGCAGCTCGTTGCTGGCGCCGAAAAGTGTCAGCAAGGGCACCGGCGTGATTTCCTTGCCATTGTGAAAGAGGCGCTCGTTGATGAGCGTCAAGAGCGCGTTTAAGATCGACGAGTTGGCCTTGAATATTTCGTCCAAGAAAGCGATGTGAGCTTCGGGCAGTTTGTGGCTTGTAACGCGGCGGTAATCGTCCTGCTCCAGCGCTTTAAGGCTGACCGCGCCGAAAATCTCTTCCGGCGTCGTAAACCGGGTAAGCAGCCACTGGTAATAATTCGCGCCTTCGATGCGGCGGCACAGTTCGTCGGCGAGCATCGACTTGGCCGTCCCCGGCGGGCCGATAATAAGAACATGATGCGAAGAAAGCAGCGCGGCAAGGGCGCCGTCGATCAAATCGGCCCGTTCAAGAAAGATCTGTTTAAGTTCCTCGCGGAGCTTTTTGAGTTTTTCTTGAGTCGTCATAGAGATGGCTGATGTAAGGTAACAAACCGCGTGCGCGGAAACAACGCCGAACGGAATCACCGCTTGCCTGCGTGGACATAAACGCCGCTTTGAGGTATGCACCAACATCAGTTAGGGAAGTCATGCGGCAAGAGCCTATTTTTGGTTTGGAGTTTCGCTGCCATGGTGGATGACCAATGGGATGTCATCCTCATCGGCGCCGGGCAGAATAACTTCGCCCTGGGCACCTACCTCGGCATGGCGGGCTTGAAGACGGTCATCTGCGAAAGCCGGCTCGAAAACGGCGGGCGGCTGGCCAGCGAAGAGATCACCCGGCCGGGCTACTGGCACAATACGCTCGCCTATTTCCAGAATAACCGCGCGGTCTCGCCGGTGTGGCAGGAACTCGATTGGGATAACGGTCACCATGCCGAGTTCGTGTCACCGCCGGTCATCAGTTCGCTGCTCCTGCCGGACGGGCAGTCTATCTCGCATCATCAGTTTCTCGAAGACACGCTCAGTTTTGTCGCCAAGTTTTCCCGGAAAGACGCCATCCGTTGGTGCGAAACCCACGTCAAATTTCGCCAGATCATTCGCGACCGCTTGATCCCCTATTATTACAATCAGCCCGGCAATCAGGAAATAGCGGCTAAAATGGCTGAAGATGATGCCGGCAAGGAATTCAAACGGCTCTGGCAGATGACGCCTAAACAGGTCGTCGATGAGTTGTTTGAAAACGACGCGGTGAAGACCCTGGTGCTATCGCAGATGACAATCCCGCGCGGCGTCGGCATGGACTATCCGGGCGGCGGCATCGAAGTTCTGAAAATGATCGCCGGCGACGAAAAGCCGGAGCTGGCGCGCGGCGGTTCCCATTCCATCGCCCAGGTCTTGCAGCGGGCCTATGTCCATAACGGCGGGCAGATTCGCGCCGTGCATCACGTGGAAAAGATCCTGGTGGAAGAGGGGCGCGCAGCGGGCGTGCGCTTGCGCGATGGCCGGGAGTGGCAAGCGCGCTTGGCGGTGGTTTCGAGCACCGATCCGTACTCGACGTTCGTCGAAATGGTCGGGGATGAATATCTGCCGCGGATCTTCATCGACCGGGTGAAAGACATCCAGCCGGATGAGTTTTCCTACTTTCAGGTGCATCTGGCTCTCAAAGCGCCGGTGCGATACGCGCTTCACGAGGCGAACGATCCCGCGGTTGGGCAGGCGATGAACGTCAACATGGGACCGGAAAAGCCGGACGATTTAGACGAAATGTGGAAAGAGATTCGCGCCGGCGAGTTTCCCCGCCATGTTTGTTTGCACGCCATCTGCCCGACGGCCTTCGATCCGCTGCAAGCGCCCAGGGCGAAACACGCGGCGTCGCTATTCATGCCGGTGCCGTTTCAGTTGAAAGGGAAGAAACCCGAGGATTGGGTCAAGCTTAAAAACGGTTTTATGGACGGCGTTTTGAATATCTGGCGGCGCTACGCCACCAATTTGACGGATGAGAACATCGAGATGAAAGTCGCCATGGAGCCGTTTTACATTGCCGGCCGCTGGCCCAACATGCGGCGCGGCTCGGTGTGGGTGGCGCGCAAGGTCGCCAGCCAGATGGGCGAGCTGCGCCCCATCGAAGAGTTGGCAAATTATCGCACGCCCATCGAAGGGCTTTATCAGGTGGGCGTTGCGACTCATCCTGCCGACGCGGTGATCGCGGGATCGGGCCATAACTGCTGGCGGATTATCAAACAGGATCTTGGGCTTTAGATTTACCTTGAACGTTGAACCCTTGAACTTTTGAACGAAATGGTTTGTTCAATGTTCAAAAGTTCAAAGTTCAAGGTCGGACAGGTTCAGAACAGGGCTATGGCGAAAATCTTAGAGTACGACGGCGTTGTGATAGGTGCCGGGCACAACGGTATGATCTGCGCGGGGTATCTCGGCAAGTGCGGCCAAAAGATCATGGTCGTTGAGAAAAACATGGAAGTCGGCGGCGGGCTCGACTCCCACGAAGACCGCAACTATCCCGGCTTCTGGCATAACATTCACTCGGTTTTTCATCGCGGTCTCATGATGCTTCCCTGGTATAAGGACCTGGAACTGGAAAATTTCGGCATTCATTATTACCGGCCCGATCCCGGCGTGGTGCATCATTTTCTCGACGGGAGTTATCTTGGCTGGTTTGCCGACGTTAAAAAAACCGCCGAGACCATCGCGCGATTTTCCAAAAAAGACGCGGCCAGTTTCATGGATCTATGGACGCGCTGGCAGCCGGTGGTGCAAAAGATCGTTTTCCCGGAAACCTATGCCGTGCCGCTGCCCTTCGAAGAAAAAAAGCCGTTGCTCGAAAAAACCGCCGAAGGCCGGGAGTATCTCCGATACTTCGAAACGACGCCGGGAGATTTTGTTGTCGATCACTTCGAGCATCCCCGGGTGCGCGCTTTTCTTGGTTTCCTCGGCGTCATGCGAGGGTACGAGCTGGACGCGCCGAAGACGGGGTATCTGATCCCCGCGATGATCGCCTGGGGGGTCAATCCGCAACTCTGTCGCGGCACCTCCCACGCCCTGGGCGATAACCTCGCGCATATGATGTCGCACAACCACGTGGACTACATCGAGGCCAATGGAGTCGAGCGAATTCTCGTCGAGAAAGGCCGGGCGACGGCGGTGGTGCTCGAAGACGGTACGGTGATCAGGGCGCGAAAATTCGTCGCATCGAACGTCAATCCCGTCGAAACCTTTATCAAACTGGTGGGGCGGGAGAACCTGGAGCCATCGTTCGCCGATCTGGCGGCGAATTTCCGGTTTTCGAAAACCACGCCGATCTTCGCCGTAAATCTGGCGTTGAACGAGCGGCCCAAGTACATCACCGAAGAAAGGTTTCCTGAAGTCGCCGGCGCTTTCATGCATATCGTCGGCCTGGAAGAATATCAGGAGCTGGTCGATCTGTTCGACGACTGCCGCGCCGGCCGGTTGCCGCGCAAGCCGTTCATGAACGGCGCGACGCCGTCGTATCATGACCCGACGCAAGCGCCGCCGGGAAAAGCGACGGCCTTCATGTGGCAACTGATGACTTACAATCTCTGGGGCAATCCGCTCAACTGGGACAAGGCACGCAGCCAATGGTCGCAAAAACAATTAGCAACCTGGCGCCGGTTCGCGCCCAACCTCGATGACAACAATATTCTCTCCATGGACTCGACGACGCCGCTGGATATCGAACGCCATGACCGCAACATGTACTGTGGCGACTGGATGATCGGCGAATATTCCGGCGATCAAGCGCTGGAGAACCGGCCGTTCCCAGGCTGGGGGCAGTACCGCACCCCCATAGAAGGACTATTCTTGTGCGGTTCGTCATGTCATCCGGGTGGCAATATTACCGGAGCTCCCGGCTACAATGCGGCGCGCGTGATCGCCGAGTCGCTGGGAATCAAAACCTGGTGGCACCCGCTGGACTTCCGCGAGCACCTGAAGGGACTGGCATGAAGATCTGGAGTGATGGAGTGTTGGAGTACTGGAGTATTGGGTTCCGGACCCATCACTCCACCACTTCATTACTCCAATACTCCCGGAGGGGCCGGTGAGGTTGGATGGCCGGGTGGCCATCGTCACCGGCGGTGCGCGCCATATCGGTGCGGCGTATTGCCGGCGCTTGGCTGAAGAAGGTGCCGCGGTCGTCATCGCGGATATTCTCGACGGCGAGCCAGTGGCGAGCGAGATTAGGGCCAAGGGCGGCAAAGCGCTGGCACTTAAGATCGACGTTTCCAATGAAGAGGATACCCATCGCATGGTGGCGCAAGCCGTCAAAGCATTCGGCCGAATCGATATTCTCGTTAACAACGCGGCGATCTTCATCAATATTCAACGCCATCCGTTTTACGAGATCAGCGGCGAAGAATGGGACAGAGTTTCCGCGGTCAATATCAAGGGGCCGTTTCTCTGCGCCAAGGCGGTGTTCCCGCAGATGAAAGAACAGAAGAGCGGCAAGATCATCAACATCTCGTCGTCGACGGCGTACTGGGGTACGCCCAATTTTCTCCACTACGTCGCGTCGAAAGCTGCGCTAATCGGCATCACCCGCGCGTTGGCGCGGGAAGTGGGCGCATACGGCATCTGCGTCAACGCCATTGCGCCGGGATTAGTCGAGCATGAAGGGCAAAACGCGCCCAAGGCGCTGACCGAGTTGCAACTCAAAGAACGGTCCATCAAGCGACTGCAAACGCCCGACGATCTCATGGGCACGCTGGTATTTCTCGCGTCGCCGGACAGCGACTTCATGACCGGTCAATCGATCGTCGTGGATGGTGGGAGCATCTTTCACTGATTCACCAGGCTGCTTAAAAAACTTCACATGCGTGTTGCGCTCCATCGCCTCGCGCAATTTTCGTGTTCGTGGATCGTGCTCGTGCTCGGTAGGATTTCACGGTCACGTTTCACGGACACGATTACGATGCTCCCGTTTTCTAGTGGACGCCGCCGGTTTCGTCGGCTATATTTGGCCTATGGCACATGATCACGATCATAACGAGGGCTCCAATCTTTCCGAGATCGAGCTGCGGGTGCGCGCGATCGAGACGATTTTGGTCGAGAAGGGGTATATCGAAACCGCCGCGCTCGATCGCATTATCGAGCTTTATGAAACTAAAATCGGTCCGCATATTGGCGCGCAGGTTATCGCCAAGGCGTGGCGCGAT
>DASWHT010000426.1:0-7883 GCA_036398075.1 Binatia bacterium
ATGATATGATAAACAACGACCTCGCTCTGCTGCCACTCCGCCAGGTCCAATGCGTAGCGCAGCCCCGAGGTCGAAAGTTCCGACATATCCGCCGGCGCGAGAATTTTTTTGATCTTGGTCATTCGTATATGGGAATGTCGCTGCGCTCCCGTTCAATCCCCCTCCTGTATCCCCCCCTCAATTGCCCCCTCCTTTTACTCCTCCCCCGTCGAACGGGGGAGGACACAGAAAGGGGGTCCCGCGGAGAAGGAAAGCACGCCCTGAGCCGCGTCGAAGGGAGGTGGGGGCCAATTGAAACTAAACTGAACCACTATCTTACTTTAGATGTTTGGCGAAAAAGGCGACGCTGCGGTCCCAGGCGAGCTTGGCGCATGCCGCATTATAGTTCGGTCCTTTTTCATTAAAAAAGGCGTGGCCGGCGTTATACCAGTATGACTCAAAGGGGACATTGCCTTCTTTGAGCTTGGCTTCCAGGGCGCGCGCCCCCTCCGGGCTGAAGGACTGGTCTTGCTCCGCAAAGTGTAACTGCAACGGCGTCGTGATGGTTTTCACGTCGCCCGCTTGTTCAGGTGGAAAACCATACCACGAAGAGCAGGCGTTCGCTTCTTTAACGTACATCGCCGCGAGCACAGTGAGGGCGCCGCCCATGCAGAATCCGACCACACCGACCTTGGCGCTGGATCGCTTCAAGTGTTGTGTCGCCCCGCGAACGTCTTGAGTGGCCGCGTCGCCGAAGTTGAGGTTGGTCATCATGTGTTTGGCCTCGGCGACATCGAGGGCAACCTTTCCTTTGTATAGGTCCGGCACCAATGCGCGATAACCGAGGGCCGCGAATCCATCGGCAACGCCCTTGATCTGATCGTTGAGACCCCACCACTCTTGAATGACAACCACCCCTGGCCCTTGATCTCCCGCGGCGGGACTGGCGAGATAGCCGTTACAATCATTGCCGTCCGGCCGTTTGAAAGTGACGCTTTGTCCCATGACAGACCTCCCGTATTTATGAGTTGTGTTCGATAGCTACCGGAAAACCCCATGACAAGTCAATGGACGCCGTTCTTCCGGTGCCGCGCCATGAGCGTGACGATCTAGCAATGATCGCCGTCATCATTCCTTTGCTCGAGCCTTGGCTCTGGCCTCGTCGATGATCGGCTGTAACTTTTTCTTAAGCCCAGGGTTGAGCTGAAATGCCTTCTTAAAATCCGCGTCCGCGTCTTTGTCTTTTTTCTGGTAGAGTCTAAGTATGCCCCTGTAGACATGCGCATCGGCGTTGCTCGGCTGGATGAGGATCACTTCGGTGAAATCCCGCGCGGCGCGATCATATTTTTCAGTTTTCAAATAAGCGAGCCCGCGATTGAAAGCCGCTTCCGGGTCTTTGGGATCGAGGCGGATGGCTTCGCTATAGTCCTCGATCGCCGCTTCATGTTGGCCCAACTTTGTTTTGGCTAAAGCGCGATTGTAAAAAGCATGGGCCGACTTGGGACTCAGATTCAACACCTGGCTGAAGTCCTGAATCGCGCGGTCATACTGGCCGGCATCGGCGCGAGCGATGCCGCGATTGTAATACGCCTCCGTTAACGCGGCATCGAGGGTGAGCGCCTGGTCGTAATCTTTGATGGCATCTTCTTTTTTATCCAGCGCCAGAAGGCCGTTGCCCCGGTTGTAATAATTTTCAGGGTTTTTCGGATCCAGGCGGATCGCCTCGCTGTAATCCTTTACCGCCAGATCGTAGCGTTTCGCGTCGAAATGGATGGCGCCGCGATTGACGTAAAGTTTCGCGTCATCGGGGTTGAGCTTGATGGCGGCGGCGAAGTCCTTCAAAGCTAAATCGTCTTTTTTGAGGCGCCGGTTAGTGTTGCCCCGGTTGTAAAGCGCTTCAGTGTCTTTCGGATTGAAACGCAGGACTTCGTTGTAGTCCCGCAGCGCTTGGGCATTTTGGCCGAGGTCATAGTGAGCATTGCCCCGGTTGAAATAAGCCTCGGCAAGTTTCGGATTGGCTTTGATGGCGCGGTCGTACTCACGGATCGCTTCCTTAGGTTTTCCCGCCTCGTGCAATTTGAGCCCTTCATTGAGGGCATCGAGACCCCCTTGAGTTTGCGCAGCCCGCGTCGGCGCGGAATCCAACAAAGAGAGTAAAGCCATTAGAATGAGTCCGGCGATGGTTCGTTGCATCCTTGTCAGCGTTTCTCGGTTGGCGCTTTTGTCTCGCTCGTGAGAGCTTCAAGCTTGTCCTTGAGACTTGGGTCCAGCTCCATGGCGCGTTTGAGATCTTTCTCGGCTTCGCCGACCCTGCCGAGCCGGAGTTTGATCGCGCCGCGGTTGGCGAAAATCCTGGCGTTCTTTGAATCGATTTTAACGGCTTCATCAAAGTCTTTAAGCGCGAGATCGTATTTGCCCAAAAGGGAGTAGGCGTTGGCGCGGTTATTGTAGGATTCGGCATTTTTGGCATCGAGCCTGATCGCTTCACTGTAATCTTTGATCGCGTCCTCATGACGGCCGATACGGCGGTAGGCGAGGCCGCGGCTCTGATAAACATCGGCGTCTTTGGGATCGAGTTTTTGCGCCTGGTTGAAATCTTGGATCGCTTTTTCATGCTGACCCAGAGCGGAGTAAGCCAAGCCGCGCTGGAAGTATAGTCCAGGCGCTTGTGGTTTTTGTTTGACAATTTCGTCGTAGTCTTTGATGGCGCGATCATATTGTTTTTGGCCGAAGTGCGCGTTGCCGCGATTGACCTGCGCGTCGATGAGTTTTGGCTCGAGCTTCAGCGCTTCCTCGTAGTTTCTTATCGCGTTGGCGTAGTCGCCAAGCTTGAAATAAGCCAGGCCCCGCTGGTTGTACGCATCGGCGTACTTCGGCGCGGCCTTGATGGCACGGTCATAGGCGGCGATGGCATCTTTGTACTTGCCCGCCCGGTAAAGCTTAATGCCGTCGTTGAAGGCGTTTTCCGCCGCCCCGGGCAGCGCCATGGATGGGAATCCTAAGGCGAACAGGCAAAGATACAGCCAAAGAAAGCAAAATTTTCCCGTCATGTTTAGAAAAGGTTTAACGTAAGGCAGCGTGATTGTCCAATTGCTATCAGTAACTTGCCGGCCCGCGTGGGTTAGCCTGGACAATTTAAATTAAAAGGAATAAAAATGGGAAACTATGAGCTTTAATCACAGGGGGGCAACACTTATGAGCACAACCGCTCACGCCGCCAGAACAGCGGAACAGGTACTCGGTAACGACAAGATCGTCTCGTCGGATTCCCATATCATGGAGCCGGCCGATCTCTGGGAAAAAAATCTTACGCCTTCGCTACGACCAAAATTTCCTAAGTTTCCACCGCGCAACTCACCTGGCGAAAAGCCCGGCGGCTGGAATCCAACAGCGCGCCTGGACGAGATGGCGGTCGATGGAGTCAGCGCCGAGGTTTTATACGCGACCTACGGGCTTCGCCTCTATGCGTTGGAAGACGCCGAGCTGCAGGAGTCCTGTTTTCAGATCGCCAACGACTGGATGATCGACTATTGCCAAGTCGCGCCGGGACGCCTTTTCGGTATTCCAATGATCTCGATGTACAACATCCCAAAGGCCATCAAGGAGCTCGAACGCTGCAAGAAGGCCGGCATGATCGGTTGCATGATCTGGCAGGTGCCGCCCGATCATCTACCGTTTACCAGCGACTATTACTATCCCTTCTGGGAAGCGGCGTCGGAACTCGACATGCCCGTCAACGTGCATATTTTGACCGGGTTTAATTACAGCCGCTTCGATCGCAAGGGCTTGGATACGTACCGCATGACCGTAAACCAGAAGCTCGCGGATGCGGCGAATGTTTTGTTTGATTTCGTGTTTGGCGGCGCTCTGGCGCGCTACCCCAAACTGAAACTTGTCTATGTTGAAAACGAAGTGGGCTGGATCCCGTTCTATTGTCATGAGTGGGACAAATACTACGTCCGTCATAGTCCCAAAGCGCCGCTTCCCTATATGAAGAAGCTGCCCAGCGAATACGTCCAAGAGCAAGTTTTCGCGACTTTCTTCAGCGATCCGGCGGGCGGCCGTTTAATGGAAGATTTCGGCCAAGATAACTTCATGTGGTCGAGCGACTATCCCCACGCGGCATCGACCTGGCCGCACTCACGCAGCGTGATCGCGAGAGAATTGGGACACTTGCCCAAGGCGACCATCGACAAAGTTGTGCGCAACAACGTCATCGACCTCTATCACCTGAAGGTTGACGGTATTAATCAATAGGTCCAGAATTTGAAGGGAGCATCCATGCAACCGGCAAGAAAGTTAGAACCCGCAGAGGCGCCGAAGGCGCAAAAGTTTTCATTGAGAACGCCCTACATGAAACAGGGCCGGGTCACGCAGTTGGTGGCGGAGACCGAGAACATGTGGATCCACACCAAGATCAATTACGAGGGCGGCGAGAACGAGATCCACTGCCATCTCGATGAAGACCATTCATTCATCGTGCTCGAAGGGCAGATGAGCGTATTCGATGAAAAGGGCAACGAGCAGAAGATCGAAAAATATCAGGGCATCATGATCCCCAAGGGCGCTTATTACCGCTATCTCAACACCGGGAAGGAGAACCTCGTGGTGATCCGCGTCGGCGCGGGCATCAAAGGCAATGCGCAGGGAGGCGTTGCAATGCGCGTGCGGCCGGACGGTAAGCCATTGCTCGCGGATTCCGCGGAGAACAAAACGGTGCCGCCGGTCGAGGATACGCGGTATTTCGCCGACTCGGCCGGATGAGCGACGGCGCTCGCAGTCATCGCGAGAAATCAACGACCTGGAACACAGGCCACTGAACTCCTCAGTGGCCTGTGTCGTTTTGGAGGTGGAACATGGCGCATTCTGAGCAAGAGTATCCCTGGGAAACCCCGCCGGAGATTTGGCGCGGCTTTAAATGCTCAACGGCAAATTGGCAAGCGAGCGTGGCCGCGATTTTTATCACCCCCAAGGCCGCCGAAGAAATGGTTTCGGTGCCGCAGGTGCGTGCATTCGCCGACCGCGGCCTCGAAGGGGATCGATTTTTTCGCGACTCATGGCAGGCGCTCAACCGCCCCGATAAAGCGCTGAGCCTGATCGAAGCGGAAACCCTCGACGCCGTGGCGGCTGAACTGGGCGTTGAATCTCTGGCGCGAAATAGCCGGCGCAATCTTGTTACTCGCGGGGTGCCACTGGTCGACTTGCTGCAACGTGAGTTTATCGTCGGCCACGTGCGCTTGCGCGGCGTAAGGCTGTTCGAGCCCTGCGGCCATCTGGTGAAGCTCTCCGGCCTGCCGGGTATTTTCAAAGCGTTGGAACATCGCAGCGGCCTCAAAGCCGCCATCATAAGCGACGGACTGATTCGCGTCGGCGACCCGATTGCGCTGGCGACTGAAACTCGCCAGACGATATCGGTTTAACCGGCTAAATCCGCCGCCACCTCTTGCACAACAGGAGACTCTCATGGAGTTTGGACTGCATTTGCCCGCCTCAAGCGCCGGCGTGAAAGCGGCAGATTTGATTCGTTTTGCCCAGAACGCCGAAGCGCTGGGCTTTTATTGCATCACCGTCGCCGACCATGTGATAGTGCCAAAAAATATATCGGTCCCTTACCCTTATACCGTTGACGGCAAGTATCCCGGCACCGGTTATCATCTCGAAGCGCTGATGACCATGGGCTTTCTGGCCGGCGCGACCCATCGCATCCGATTTATCACCAGCGTCATGATCGCGCCCTATCGTAATCCGATTATCACCGCTAAGATGCTCGCGAGCCTCGACGTGTTGTCGCAGGGCAGGGTGATTGTCGGTCTCGGCGTCGGCTGGATGAAAGAAGAGTTCGAAAACCTGCAAGCGCCAAGCTTCGCGGATCGTGGCAAAGTGACCGATGAATATATTCAGGCGTTCCGCGAGCTATGGACCAAGGACAACCCTTCGTTTAAAGGCAAATACTGCAACTTCTCCGACGTCATTTTTCTTCCCAAACCGGTGCAGCAACCGGCAATTCCCATTTGGATCGGCGGCCATAGCAGGCAGGCGATTCGCCGCGCCGCCCGCCTCGGCGACGGCTGGCATCCCATCGGCGGCGTGCCGACGATTCCGTTGGAACCGGATGACATGAATCGGGACCTCACCCTGCTCGCCGAATTCGCCAAAGCCGCCGGACGAGACCCGAAAAAGATCCGCGTCGCGCTTAAAGGATCGCTGTTCGACAAAGAAAAAAAGATAGAAGGGCGCAGGCGGCGTTTCACGGGCAGCGCTGAAGAGATCGCATCCGACATTCGGGCGTACCGCGACGTGGGAGTGGACACGATGATTTTCGACGTGCGCCGTCCAAACATCACGGAAACCCTCGAACGGATGGAGTGGATGGCCAAGGAAGTCATCGCCATGGCTTGCCCTAGGTGATCTACCTATTGTAAACGGTCACGCGCCGTGCAGATACAAAGCCGAATCTCACACGGCAAAGGCGCCATGGCGGTTCAACGTTCAAGGTTCAATGTTCAACGTACTTCGGACCTTTATCGAGCCGTTGCCCGTATTCCTAACTTTGAACCTTGAACGTTGAACTTTGAACCAGCGAAAGGTCGTTCGTGCGTTTCTACATCAATATTCTGACGACCTACCATCCTGAGCTCGATCCGTCCTACGATGTTTATTACCGGCAGGTGCTCGAAGAGGTGGAATTAGCCGAGGAGTTAGGGTGGGAATGTTTCTTGTTCAACGAGCACCATTTTCTCGGTTACGGTGGGCTGGTCGCCAATCCGGCCGTGTTGCTGGCCGCGGCCGCCGCGCGCACCACACGCATCCGCTTGGGACCGTGCATCGCGATTTTGCCGTTGCGCCATCCGCTGGTCAGCGCCGAAGACTACGCCATGGTGGATGCCATCTCAGGCGGGCGGCTGGAGTTCGGCATCGGATCCGGCAATACCGAGATGGACTATAGGGTGTTCGGTGTCACTCGGGAAAACGACCGGCAGCGGTTGCACGAAGCCCTGGATGTGATCCTAAAAACATGGGGGAACGAGCGGTCAAGCCATCGGGGAAATTTCTGGCAGTTCGAAGAACTGACACTTTACCCGAGGCCGATACAACAGCCCCATCCACCGATCTGGGTGGCGGGCACTTCAGCGGAAGGATTGGGATGGGCGGGACGAAACGGTTTTAATATCATGACCGTAGGCCATCCGCACCCGCCGGAGAAGGTACGAACTGGGGTTGAAGCTTGGAAACAAGGTTTGATCGAAGGCGGCTTCGATCCGAAACAAAAACATTGCCAACTTCATGTGCGCACGCATGTAAATGAAAGTGACGAACGCGCGAAGGAGATCGCCATGCCTGCCATCAGCCGCTACGACGCGATTTCACGCATCGGGCGTAGATCGCTAACCGTAACACCAGCCGAGTATGATTGGGACACGATGCTCGCCACCGGCCGCAACAATTACGGGACTCCCGACCAAGTCATCCAGGGCATTTACAACGCCATGAGGCATTACTACTTCGACACCCTCACGACGACTTTCAATTTCGGCGGCATCCCCCATGCCGTAATCGCAAAGTCGATGCGGCTTTTTGCTAAAGAAGTGATGCCGGCCTTCCGCTGAGGGCGGGGCATCCAAGTCTCACCCCGCAGTCCCCGCCACGAATTACTCAACTGGGTAACATACTTATATCACGAGTATTCTCCGACAGGTGGTTTGATCGCGTTACCCGGACCACGTGAAAAATCGCATCTTAATTGGCGAAAATTTTAAAACATCGATACATTTACACCCGAATCGCAAGAATCGAGGGTAATCCGGGCTAGCATACCCGCCTGTAATACCTCACGCAGCGTATACTTTGTTATCACTCAGCCGCCAGCCAAGCTAATCAAGAGGCGCGCCGATTCAATAGGTTAG
>DASWHT010000427.1:0-2812 GCA_036398075.1 Binatia bacterium
AAGAATTGCCGCGCGATCAAGAGGTGATTCAGCTGTATAAAATGCTCGCCGGTGCAGATCCACTTCCTGCCCGTTGAAACGAAAGTAAGAGAAAGATTACGGAGGTTTCACCGCCGGGGCGCGAAGGACACGAAAAACGAATTCAAGAAAATTAACCACAAAGGGCACAAAGAACACATAGGGCGCGAAGCGCGCAAGATAAAATTTTTGCGACGGTTGCGTAGCTTGCGGTTAAATCATCCGAAGGGGACGGCTATTGCCGTCCCCTTCTTTGTGACCTTTGTGCTCTTTGTGGTTAAATCTCTTTCCTTTGGTTGCGGCTTTACTGAGCTCTTGTCACCGCGTTTTTTCTCGCATAAGATCGCGCGTGAAATTAATTTTGGCGAGATGGCGCGATGATTCTCGACGGTCAAATCGATCTCGATGTTCCCCTACAGAAGGCCTGGGACTTCTTGATCGATATCAACAAATTTTCTACCTGCCTGCCCGGCATCGATGAAGTAAAGCAAATCGACGATAAGACTTTCGACGGACCTATTTCCGCAGCGGTGGGGCCGATCTCGGGTAAGTTCAATTTTCGTTCGACGATTGTTGAAAGCAAGCCACCGCAACAAATGATCGTGCACACCGTAGGGACCGATTCGGTGACGAAGAGCACGGTCAATGCGGATATGACTGTCGATCTGCGCCAGGTCTCTGAAACTAAATCGCAGATGGATTACAAAGCCGACGTAAAGATCAATGGCCGTCTGGCGATCCTGGGTGACATGGTGCTGAGGGCGACGGCGACGCTGATATTGCAAGAGTTCACGCGGCGCTTGCATAAGGGACTTGGTGACTCGGCGTAAGTTTAGTATGGAAAATGGGTAGTGGTTCAGTTTGATTCAACAGACGTATCAATGTAGGGGCGACCCCCTGTGGTCGCCCTGATTCGGGCAGGCACGGGGGCCCCTACAAATTTCTGAGACTGAACAACTACCGGGGAATGCAAGGAGATATCGATGGCAGATAAGTACGACGTGATTATTGTTGGCGGCGGTTCGGCGGGTTGCGTTGCCGCCACGCGTCTTTCGGAAGACCCGGACCGCCAGGTGTTGTTGCTCGAAGCCGGGCCCGATCCGTGGCCCTTGCCCGAGTTGGTGGCGGATGCCTCGAAGCAAACGCGGCTATTGCTGGAGTCGGACTTCCTTTCGATGTTTGCGACCCAGCGCCACCTCGACGGCAGCACCTATTATGCTCTCGCCGGGCGCATCATGGGCGGCGGCTCGTCGGTCAACGTGATGTCGGTGTTGAGGCCGCAGCGCTATGATTTAGACCAGTGGGTGGCGGCCGGTAATCCCGATTGGACCTACGAGCGATGTTTGCCGTTCATGAAAAAAATCGAGTCGGATCAGGATTTTCCCGACGATCCGATCCATGGCAGAGACGGACCGCTCTACGTCAAGCGCCATTTCACCCTTGAAATGGAGATGTCGCCGCCCGTTAAGGCGTTCCTCGATGCGGCTTATGGCATGGGCTTGCCGAAGTGTCCTGATCTCAATGTGCCGGAGCCCTACGGCGTGTGCGCGTCGCCGTACAACATCAAAGACGGCAAACGCCAATCCACCGTGATCGCGTACCTGAATCAGGCGCGGGACCGCAAGAACTTGACGATAGTCGATCGAGCGACGGTCCATACGCTGATGCTTTCCGGTAAGAAAGCGGAAGGTGTGAACTACGAAAAAGACGGACAATTGCACACAGCCCAGGGCGGCCAGATTCTTCTCACTTCCGGCGTGTACGGTTCGCCGCAGATCCTCATGCTGTCGGGCGTCGGGCCGTCGGCCGAACTCAAAAAACATGGCATTGCCGTCGTGCACGAATTAAACGGCATCGGGGAGAACTACCAGGATCACCCGGTGGTGTTCATGACTTACGAAGGCGCCAGGGACTTCAACGAAGATTGGGTTATCCCGCGCTTTCGCCTGATCATTCGCAAGAACCCCATCAGCGAGGCGGCCAATTTTCACATCAATATGCGGCCGCCGACGGTGGTGACGGGTCTCAAGCGCATGCTGCCGATATCGGCGCATTTACTCGAGCAACGTAACCGCGGCCGGGTGTTCCTCCAGAGCTCCGACCCGCACGACCTGGTGGGCATCGATTCGTGCATGCTCGAACATCCCGAAGACTTAAAAGCGATGGTCGAAGCGATGCGGTTCATCGACGATCTCGTGCGCCAACCGCAAACGAAGGGGTTCTACGGTCCGCTGATCCAGCCGGGTCCGGGCGAAGACTGGGGCGCATTCGCGCGCAAAACCTACGACAGCTACCACCATGGCGTCGGTACCTGCAAGATGGGTCCCGCGTCGGACCCGATGGCGGTGGTCGATCAGCGGCTGCGCGTGCATGGCATGCAAAACCTTTGGGTCGGCGACGCAGCGATCATGCCGGTGGTCAGCCGCGCCAACACCAACTTGTCGTCGATCATGATCGGCGAACGGCTCGCCGATTTCGTGCAGGAAGTAGCCTAGCGACCCGTTCAACGTTCAAGGTTCAACGTTCAAGGTTTTCGGTCCAAGATCCGGAAAGGAGCTGGGACTTTGAACTTTGCACGCGAAATCTTGAATGGCTGTGCATAGGTGGTGGGGACCTTGAACATTGAACCTTGAACGAGTATCGAATCTGGAGGAATCATGGCAGATTACCCGCTCACCGCTGAAGCCATCAAAAACCAATACAAGCGCGCCGGCATTCACTTCGTCGTCGCTTTGCCGGATCGCGTGACGAGCCACTATTTGCTCAAGGGGCTGCTTGCCGATCCGGAATTCAA
>DASWHT010000428.1:0-12634 GCA_036398075.1 Binatia bacterium
ATAACCGGGCTTGCAAATCTGAGTCGCGATCTAAGCGCGAAGCGCATCGAGCTACTCAAGGAGCTTTTTCCCAAGCTGTCCGGGGTCGCGGTTCTCTGGGATGCGGATGGTCCAGGACCGGCCATCGCTGTTAAAGAATACGCCGCGGCGGCGCGGGCTTTTAAATTAGAGCTACAATCTCTTGAGGTACGGGGCCCCAACCCTGATTTCGCGGGCGCATTCCAGGCTGCAAAAACGGCGCGGGTGGAAGCGCTTATCGTCGTTGGCAACGCTTTAATGTTCCATCATGCAAAACAAATTTTCGAACTCGCTAAAAAAACTCGCCTGCCGTCAATGACAGAGGAAGCTAGATACCCACGTGAAGGTGGCTTGATTTCCTATGGAGCGAGCTTGACCGACCTATACCGGAAAACGGGCACCTACGTTGGTAGAATCCTCAAGGGAGCGAAACCCGCCGATATGCTTGTGGAGCAGCCGAGGGAATTCGAGATATTCATCAACGGGAAAACGGCGCAACAACTCGGCCTTGAGATTCCGCGGCGCGTGCTGTTACGGGCGAATGAAGTGATTGAATGAGCTAAGTCTCCAGCCGCTTTCACTCTAATCCAAACAGCTAGCCTATCGTTCACAGCCCATGCTGAACTTTCCGTAAAGCAGCGATCCGTTCCGCCGTGGTCGGATGTGAGTAGTGGTAGGCGGAGTACCATGGGTGGGGGGTCAAGTTGGAAAGATTCTTCACGGTCAAATTGATCAACGCTTCTTCCATCGCTTTACCGTCGCCGAGTGTCAGCGCGGCGAAGCGGTCCGCTTCATACTCATGCTTGCGCGACAAGCGGTTCATCAGTGGAGTGAGATAGAAGGTCGCCGGACCCGAAATCAGGCTGAAAAGCACGAGGGCCGCATGGCTTGAAGAATTAAGGCCGAAGGCGGTGTACAACGGGCGGTATTCCAGCAGCAAGCTCAGCAGGTAGAGTCCGATCAAGAGCAAAACCAACTGAACAACCAGCATGCGTCGAATATGTTTCATCTTGAAGTGGCCCATTTCATGAGCCAGTACCGCCAGCCCCTGCTCGATAGTCATCTGCTCCAGCAGCGTATCGAATAAGACGATGCGTTTGGCTTTGCCTATGCCGGTAAAGTAGGCATTGGAATGGCCCGAGCGCTTGGAGCCATCCATGGAAAAAATTCCCCGGGTCTTGAAACCCACCTTCTCGGCGAGAGCCAAGATGCGGTCGCGAAATTCGCCTGCTTTTAGAGGTTCGAATTTGTTGAACCACGGCGCGATGAGCACCGGGTAAACGATGATCATGACGAACTGAAAACCAGAGATAAACAAAAAAGCCCAGAGCCACCAGTAGGGGCCGGGATTATCCATGAGCCAGAATATCACCATGAGAAACGGCGCGCCGACGATGACGCCGACCAGAATCCCCTTGAGCTTGTCGCTGAGATAAAGGCGCCAGGTCGTCTTGTTAAAGCCGAAGCGCGCTTCGAGACCGAAGGTCGCGTAAAGATCAACCGGCAGCCCTGCGAGCGAAAAAATCAAGCCGACGCCGAAGCAAAAAATGATACCGTTTGCATAGGGCAATGCTGGCGGTGCGCCAGCCAGACTATTCGCCGCTCGGTCACAGAACGGCAAAAGCCCGCCGAACAAAACCACCAACGTGACCACGCGGCCGTACACTTCTGAGTAACGTTGAAAATTCCCTTTGGCCAGCGTGTATTGAATCGACTTGTTATAGTCTTCCGCGGTCATCTTTGCCGCGATAAAATCTGGGATATTGCCTGCGGGCCGATGAGCACGAACGTAGCCGAGATTGAGCTCGTTGAGAACGGATTCAACGATGAATTCGAGAGTGAATAAAACGAGAAATAGGCCGATGACCAGTTGTTCCATCGAAGTGGACAACGGTGGAAAAAATCAAAGAATCGTTAGAGCAAAGTCGCTTAGTCGCCGGCCGGCGCGTTATTGAAAACCAGCTTTCCTTCGCTTTCGTCGACTTCGACCTTGCCGCCGTTTTGCAGCTTGCCGAACAGTATCTCGTCGGCCAGGGCACGTTTGATTTCATTTTGAATCAGCCGCGCCATCGGACGGGCGCCGAAAGTCGGGTCGTAGCCGCGCTCCGCTAGCCACCGTCGCGCTTTGGCAGTGATGCTCAGGAAAACCTTCTTTTCGTTGAGTTGGCGGTCAAGCTCCATAATGAACTTGTCCACGACCCGCTCGATAACTTCCATATTCAACGGGTTGAAGGCGATCATCGAATCGAGGCGATTGCGAAACTCGGGGCTGAACATTTTTTCAATGGCTTCTTTGCCCTTGCCGGCATTGGATTGCGCGCCGAACCCAAGCGGCGCGCCGCTCAACTCGCGCGCGCCGGCGTTAGTGGTCATGATCAGAATGATATTACGGAAGTCGGCTTTCTTGCCGTTGTTGTCCGTGAGCGTGGCGTGGTCCATCACCTGAAGCAAAATATTGAACAGATCCGGATGGGCCTTTTCAATTTCGTCGAGCAACAGCACGGCGTAGGGATTGCGGTTGATGGCGTCGGTGAGCAGGCCGCCCTGGTCGAAGCCGACGTAGCCCGGCGGCGCGCCGATCAAGCGCGACACCGTGTGCTTTTCCATATACTCGCTCATGTCGAAGCGAATGAACTCGATGCCCATGACGAGGGCCAGTTGTTTCGCCACTTCAGTCTTGCCGACGCCGGTGGGACCGGAAAAAAGAAAGCACCCAATCGGCTTTTCCGGATGGCCGAGCCCGGAGCGCGAAAGCTTAATAGTGCTGGCGAGCGCCTCGATGGCGGTGTCCTGCCCGAAAACGGTAAGTTTGAGATCCCGCTCCAGATTCTGCAATTGCTCCTTGTCCGATATCGAAACGCTGCGTGGCGGAATCTTGGCGATCTTGGCGACGATTTTCTCGATGTCTTTGGCGCCGACGGTCTTCTTGCGTTTGTCGGCCGGCATCAATCTCACCGCGGCGCCAACCTCGTCGATCACGTCGATGGCCTTGTCGGGCAAGCGGCGATCGTTGATATGCTTCGCCGATAGTTCCACCGCGGCATGCAGGGCGCTGGTCGAGTAGTGCACCCCGTGATATTTTTCGTAGTGGGGTTTGAGGCCTTGAAGAATCTTGTAGGCGTCTTCGCGGCTGGGTTCGGGAATCTCGATTTTTTGAAAGCGCCGCGCCAGGGCGCGATCGCGTTCGAAGTAACTTTTGTAATCGTGAAAGGTGGTGGAGCCGATGCATTTGAGCTCGCCGGAAGCGAGCGCCGGCTTGAGAATATTGGAGGCGTCCATGGAGCCGCCGCTGGTGGCGCCGGCGCCGACGATGGTGTGAATCTCGTCGATGAACAAAACCGAATTGGGCTGTTTCTTAAGCGCTGCCAGAACCCCTTTCAACCTTGCTTCAAAATCGCCGCGAAACTTGGTGCCGGCGAGCAGCCCGCCCATATCGAGCGAATAGACTACCGCGGACTTGAGGGCGTCGGGAACTTCACCGCGATGAATTTTTAGCGCCAGCCCTTCCGCCAACGCAGTCTTGCCTACGCCGGGATCGCCGACGTAGATGGGATTGTTCTTGCGCCGGCGGCACAGCACGTGGATCGTGCGTTCGATTTCGTCCTCTCGCCCGATCAGCGGATCAACATCGCCCCTGGCGGCTTTCTCCACCAAATTGACCGTAAACGCTTCGAGAGGATTGACTCTCTTCTGGGTCTTTTCCTGTTCACCCGGCTCCTCGTCGTTGCCCGGCCATTCCTGCCCGGTGGCGATTTTTGAAATGCCGTGGGAAATGAAATTCACCACGTCAAAGCGTGTGATCCCTTGTTCTTCCAAAAGATAGACGGCGTAGGAATCCGGCTCACGGAACATGGCGATAAGCATGTTGCCGCCATTGATTTCTTTTTTCTCCGCCGATTGCGCGTGAATAACGGCACGCTGGAGCACCCGGTGAAAACTCAGCGTCTGTTGCGGCTCCTGCGCGAATCCCTCGGGAAGCCGCTCTAACTGGCCGTTGAAAAACTCTTCCAGCCTTTGGCGCAGACGCTCGATGTCGCCGCCGCAGTTGATGATGGCGCCGCTTGCGTCCTTGTCACCCAATAATGCGTAGAGGAGGTGCTCGAGGCAGACATATTCATGCCGCCGATTCTTAGCTTCCTTCAAGGCTACGTTGAGCGTACTCTCCAATTCCTTGCTAATCATTCTAGGCCTCTTCCATGGTGCATTTTAGAGGATATTCATGCTGCTTGGCCAAATTCTCGACCAACGCCACCTTGGTCTCGGCGATTTCGTAGCTGTAAACACCCGCGACGCCAATCCCTTTTTTGTGAACATGGAGCATTATTTGGACTGCCTCGGTGTGCTCCTTGTGAAATACGTACTGGAGCACCTGAACGACGAATTCCTTGGTAGTATAATCGTCATTGTGCAGCAAAACTTTGTAGAGGGGGGGCTTTTTTAGCTTTTTCTTGGTCTCGGTGACCAGTTCGTGGTCATTTTCGGTTTCTCTGCGACTCATGTCTAAATAACGCCTCCCTGGGACCTGAACTGAATCTAACATGGTCGCGCTCCGGGTCGCAACGCCTGGCGAACTGTTGTTTCGGTCGAGAACAAAAGGTTGAATAACTCTGTTTCCAGGCTGTTCGCAAGGGCCCGGGATGCGCGGCGGGCAGTAGATAAGAGATGAACTATGAGCTCTGAAGTCAATGGCCCTCGAAAAATCATATTTCATCCTTCCCCCTTCGTCCTTTATCCTTTTCCAAGGGTGAGCCTCCTTCAACAGCCTCCTGAGGTTGGGGTGTCATTTCTTGTGTTTCGAGGGAAAAGAAGTGTTATATTGGTTTTGTTGAATCGCGGCGCAAATAATCTTTTCGCGCTCTAGTAGCGAAGGAGTTATCCCATGCTTTCCAACAAAGTAAGCGAAATTATGACCGCTAATCTGACATCCGTCTCGGTCTCTGCGCCAGTCCTCGAAGTCCTGCAGTTGATGGCCGGGGAGGACGTGGGGCGCGTCATTGTCACAGATAACGCGGTGCCGGTCGGTATCTTCACCGAGAAGGATGTTTTGCGGCGCGTGGTGACTAGGGGAGTCGACCCAAAGAAAACCAACATCAAGGAAGTCATGACCTCTCCCATACGCGCCGTGCCGGAAGAAACCCGTATCGTCGACGCTTTCGCCAAGATGTACAAGGGCAATTACCGCCATCTCCTGGTTCGCGGCCGCAGAGGTCGGATCGTCGGCATTGTATCCATGCGGCGCATCCTTAAAATAGCCGTGGAGCTTGGTCAGGGAAAAGATGAAACACAGACGTTGGCGCGTATCGCAACCGCCGCGGTGACATCGGTCGAATCGTCGGTCACGATTCAAGAGACTGTCAAATTGATGGCCGAAAAAAGCCTGAGCGCCGTCATCGTCACTGAAGCAGGCAGTCCGGCCGGAATATTTACCGAGCGCGACGTTCTCAAGCGGGTCGCCGCTCAAGGTATCGACTTAGCGAAGACCGCAATCAAGCAGGTCATGACGGCACCGCCGATTATCATGCCAAGCGCGACATTGGTGGGCGATGCCCTCGCCGAGATGTACAGGCGGGATATTCGGAACCTGCCGGTGAGCGGCAGCGGGGGCGAGATTATGGGACTGGTATCTATGCCCGATGTACTACAATATGCCCAGGCTTTTGATATCGATGAACAGGTGCGCCGGACCTGGAAAGAGGTTGCGGAGTTTCTTGATAGCGAGGACCAATACACTCCGGGTTAAGGCGATAAACTATTGTCTTTTAAGGGTATTGTGTTAGCATTTAGGAGATGCGCGATAGTTTCAAGGAGGTTCGATTTTGGATACGCCTTTGATCAATGATTTGAGTATCTCTGTCGCCACGGAAAACGGTTCGGGGAGCGCTTCTTCGAATAACATCCTTTTTAAGGCAATCTTCAAGATGGGCATTCCCTGCTCGTCGAAGAACATGTTCCCGTCGAACATCCAAGGTTTGCCCACCTGGTACCAGATCCGGGCCTGCGCGGAAGGCTACCTGAGCCGCAAGGACGTGATCGATGTCATGGTCATGTTCAACGACGCGACGGCAGCCAAGGACATTTACCGGGTGCGCGACGGTGGACTGATTCTTTGCGATGACTCCACGCCGCTGCCGGCCAACTTAAAGCGCGACGGCGTACAATACATCGGCTTTCCGGCCAATAAACTAGTGGCGAAGCTGGTCCCGGCTTCGCCTCTCAGGGCGAAGCAACGCAACATGGTTTATGTCGGCGCTTTGGCCTATCTGTTCGGCATCGACATGGACGTGATCAAAGCTGTCTTGGAAGACACCTTCGGCAGGAAGCCCGCGGTTATCGAGTCCAACCTGGTGTGCATCGATGCCGGCTATCAGTATCTGAAGGAAAAAGGCGCGACTCAGAACATCGCCCGGCTGCAGCCGATACCGGACGGCAACAAAGGCAAGATTATTACTGAAGGCAATACGGCAGCGGCCATCGGCGCGATTTACGGCGGCGCTTCGGTTATCTGTTGGTATCCGATTACGCCGTCGAGCTCGCTGGCGGAAGCAATGGAGTATTATTTACCGCGCTTGCGTAAATCCAGTGATGGCAAGAAGTGTTATGCCATCGTTCAGGCCGAGGACGAAATCGCTTCGGCAAGCATGGTCGTCGGCGCGGGGTGGGCCGGCGTGCGGTCGATGACTTCGACTTCCGGGCCGGGGGTGTCGTTGATGAACGAATCCATCGGTCTGGCTTATTACGCCGAGATTCCCTGTGTATTTTTTATCATCCAGCGCGGCGGTCCCTCGACCGGTTTACCGACGCGAACCCAGCAGGCTGACATTTCGCTAATGTACGGCGCTTCGCACGGCGACACTCGCCATGTTTTGCTGATCCCCCACGATATGAATTCTTGCTTCGATTTTGCGCGCCGCAGTTTCGATGTCGCAGATCGTCTTCAAACCCCGGTGTTTGTCGCCATGGACCTAGACCTAGGCATGAACTTCTGGCCATCGGAACCTCTTAAACTCACTCAGGAATCGTACGATCGTGGGAAGCGACTAAGCGCGCAGGATCTGGAGGAATGGACCAAAGCCGGCAAGAAGTTTCGCCGCTATTTCGATCAGGACGGCGACGGCATTCCTTACCGCACCGTACCCGGCAATCCGCATCGTATGGCCTCTTTCTTCACGCGCGGATCCGGACACGACGCGGATGCCAGGTACTCTGAAGACGAGCATGACTATAAATACATTCTCGACCGGCTGAAAAAGAAGTTTGATACAGCGCGGAAGTATGTCCCCAAGCCGATCATCGAAAAAGACAAGAATGTCAAGACCGGTATTATTTGTTACGGCTCTAGTTACGAGCCGGTGCGCGAAGCGCGCGACCGCTTGAAAACCCAGGGCTTGAAGACCAATCACATGCTGATCCGCGCTTTGCCTCTTGCCAGCGAGGTAAGAGAGTTCATCGCCGAGCACGATACCATTTATCTGGTCGAGCAGAACCGCGACGCACAGATGGCGGCAATCATCAAAGATGAGATGCCGGAACTGGGCGCTAAAATTGTCAACATACTCGTATATAACGGTTTACCCGTGACTGCCGGCGAAGTGGTCAAACAGATCTTCGACGCGGCCCAATCGTCTCAGCCCAAGACTGCAACAGCATAAGGATAGAATAATGGCGGAAGCAAAACTCAATCGGCTTAATTTAACGGAAAAAGATTACGACGGCGCGCCCTCGACCATGTGCCGGGGATGCGGCCATGACGCGATCTCGGCATCGGTGATGCGCGCCTTTTACGAAAGCAGCGTCGACCCGCGCAAAGTAGTCAAACTCAGCGGCATCGGTTGTTCGTCGAAGACGCCGGCCTATTTCATGAGCCAGTCTTTCGGCTTCAACGCGGTGCACGGGCGCATGTCGGCGGTGGCAACCGGCGCCAATCTTGCCAATCACGCGCTGCTTCCCATCGGGGTTTCCGGCGATGGCGATACGTCAGCGATCGGACTTGGAAACTTTTGCCATATGATGCGGCGCAACGTGAACCTCACCTACATCATTGAGAACAACGGTGTCTACGGTTTGACCAAAGGCCAGTTTTCGGCGACGGCCGATCTCGGATCGGTGATGAAAGGCGGCAAGGTCAACGACATACCCGCCATCGATATGGCTGAGCTGGCGATCACCCTCGGCGCCACCTACATTGCACGTAGTTTTTCCGGCGACCGTAAGCAGCTGACGCCGATTATTCAAGGGGCGATCGCTCACAAAGGTACCGCGATACTCGACGTCATCAGCCCCTGCGTAACTTTCAATAACCACGAAGGCTCCACAAAGAGCATGAAGTACGTTAAGGGCCATCTCGACCCGATTCATGACCTGGACTTCATACCGCCCTACGAGAACATCGAGGCGGATTACGATGAAGGCACCGATCATGCGGTCGAACTTCATGATGGCTCGCGGATCATTCTGCATAAATTGGCCAAGGACTACGATCCCACCAACAAAGCGATGGCCATTCAAGCCATCCACGCGTCGATCGCCGAGGGAAAATTCTTGACGGGTTTAATCTATTACAATCCGAATCGCAAAGACTTTGCCTCAGAATTGGATCTCTGCGACGTCCCTTTGGCGGAACTAACTCAGGCGGATCTTCAACCACCCTTGGAGGCCCTCGAACAGATCAACGCCAGCATGATGAAATAGGGTAGTTGTAGGGGCGGACCTGCGTGTCCGCCCTCCGCCCTCAAACCCGACAAAGCCTGGCGGGGGAATTCCTGCCAGGCTTTTTTTGCGCCCATTCCGAAGCGGACGATCATCGTCACAGCCCCATTGGCTGTTTCTCCGCCAAATTCTTCCACGTTTCGATGATTTCGCCGGAGGAGGCCACCATGCCGAAATGACGCCTCATATTATCCAGCGTACCCAGATGCAGTTTCGCTTCGTAGGCCGCCGAACAATCGTCGATCATCGTTACATAATAGTCATACATGTAAGCGTCCCGCGCCGTGGTCTCGACGCACACGTTAGTAGCGACGCCACATACCAGAACGCTTTGAATGTTTCTCGCTTTGAGTACCGTGTTGAGATCGGTATTGATGAAAGCGCTGTACCGGTGTTTGATAACAACGCGCTCGCTCGTTAAAGGCGCGATGCCCTGGTAGAACTCCGCGCCCCACGTCCCTTCGCGGCAGGTGCTCAAGCCGCTTTTTTGCGAACTACGATAGATCCAAGACGGCGTGTCGGTCCACTCGCTGTGAGTCGTCCTGATATAAACCACCGTCAGGCCGATTTTTCGCGCCTCGTCAATTAACCGGGTCAGATTGGGAATCATCGCCATGGCCGCACTTACGTCTTCGCCGCGTCTTCCCGCGCTGCCCTGTGGGCTGACGAAATCGTTCTGCACATCCACAACGACCAGAGCTGCATACTCCGGATCGCAGCGCTCCTTCAAAGTCTTGAGCACTAACATTTTGGTATCCTTCCTCTCTCCAAACCGAGGATGGAGGATGGAGAATCGAGGATGGCAATCCTCAAATCTCGATCGTCCAGCTTCGATCCTCTATCCTCAAAGTACCCTCAGTGATCGTGTTTTCGCTGCAAGCCGCCGTGACCCATGGCCATGATATCGGCGCGCGTGATTTTTTCTCCCGCCAGCAATCGCGGCAAGAGCGCATCAAAGGCCGTAAACGGATCATGGAGCACGCAACCGGATAGGCCCATCACCGGCGTTTGATCGATATAGGCCATCAGAAACATCGAACCAGGCAAAACTGGAAAGCCGTGGGTTTCCACTTTGGCGCCGCTGCGGCGAATGCCCTCCGGCGTCTTGTCGTCCGGATCGACGGACATGCCGCCGCTGACAAGGATTACGTCGGCGCCCGCTCGTTTGGCGTCCTTGATGTGGCCCGCAATCACATCCGGATCGTCGGGAGCGATCTTGACGGATTCGACGCTTGACCCCATTTCTCTCACCTTGCGGCTGACCACCGGTTCAAAGCCGTCTTTGATTCTCCCGGTAAACACTTCGCTGCCGGTCACGACTAGATGCACCCGTTTGGGCGGCATGGGAAGTAGCGTAACGATCGGTTTTTCCTTGCACAGCGCTTCGGCGCGCAGGATCAATTCTTCTTTCACCACCACGGGAATCGTCCTGGTGCCCGCAACCACCGCCCCTTTCTTCACGTACCAATTGGTCGGCAAAGTCGCCAGCATGAGATCGCCCAAAGAATTCATCCGGCACAGCAAATCGGCGTCGACCTTGAGCAGCCCGGGGATCTTCGCGACTAGGTTGATCCGCCCTTCACTGGGATCGGTCAATTCTAGATTGTCGCCGGCTGCGGCTTTGGCCAGCCGGCGCGCGGCGTCCTCCTCGTGGAGTTCATCGTTTTCCAACTCCATGACATAGATATTGGCTTTGCCGACATCCAACAGTTTCGCGACATCCTCTTGACGAATGAGGTGACCGCGGCGAAACGCCGGGCCTTTGTGCTTGCCGGGAACGATCTCGGTAATGTCGTGGGCCAATGGCAGTCCTACGGCGTCCTCTACGGGTATGACTTTAAGCATTCGCGTTCTTTTGCCTCCGGGTTCCGCCCCTGCTAGGAATATATTCTCACGACCCGTGTTTTGTCCAGCATTGCGATTGCCCGCTCAGCCGCGCTTGCGGCGGAAATACTCGTACAAGTCATCGAACATGGCGGCGCCGCGGCTCAGGCGCGCTTCGTCATCCTTGTGGGACATGGCGATGCCGGCAATCAAGCGTTCGATCCCCGGCGTTTCGGGTTGCTCGAACTTCGAGTCTTTGAGATCGATGTCGTGAACAATCTCCGCGATCAGGCGCAGGGCTGCGTTTTCAATCCCCGTGCGGTCGATCAAAACTTCCATTGTGCAGCGATCGCCCTCGTGCGTGAATTCCGCCTCAAACATGTCGAAACGTATTTCATCCGCGAGTGGCTTGTACCCTTTGGCAAGGACAAATTTGAAGCTGGCATGCGGATCGATGAAACGGCGCACCAGCCACGCGCTCGCCATGCGGTCAACATGGATGCCCTTTCTGGTGACCCAAGTGTGGCCCCGTAGGTCTTCTACACGAGCCTTTGCAGCATGGGCATTATCGGTCACGTTTGGGATGAGACGGAGTCTCCCTTCAAGCGCGCCGATCAGCCCTTGGGTGGCTTCGCGTCCTGGAGCACCGAAGAAGTCGATAGCCACTACTTCCGCAAGTCGCCGTTTCAACCGGCCCACTTCAATCGCAGTTTGTCCTCTACGTTCGTCCTCGACTTTCAGCTTAGCCGGGAGAGATTTCGCGATGCGCCGCGCCCCTTCGGCAATCTGGTGATAATCGGAGCTGCGGGCAGTCTGAAACAGCTCCTCGATCTGCTGATCCGAGAGCCCCTCGATAAATCGCGCCTCGCAGAGTGTCGCGTCTCCCTTGCCTTTAACGATCTCCCGCAACACCCATTGGAAATCTTCCTGGGCCTGATCGCTCTTCGGCAGGACGTAAACGGAATTCTTCACTGCCACCGCCCCCAACTTCTGCAACCGCCGCCAAATCTTAACGCGAAAATAGGTCGGTTTGGGTGGGATCTGATGGATCAGGAGTAGCCACTGACCTTCAACTGATTCCGGCATTGAAATATTTTCCTTGAATTAAGATACAGCTGTTATATAGCTGATACAATCGTTAAATCGAGATCGAGCGGCAACTCTCTAAATATACAAATTATCCGTCTCTCGACGCCAACAAGGAGATTGCCATTGTGACGCGGCAAACTTCGCAATTGAACAAGCAGTCAATGTCCACCGCGGGTTCGACCAACAGCGAGGCAGGCGCCGTGGAGGCAAGAATCGGCCTGTGGCCGCTCACGGGCTATTTTTTAAAACTAGGCACAGTCGGTTTCGGCGGGCCGGTCGCATTGGCAGGCTTCATGCACCGGGACCTGGTTGAGCGACGGCGGTGGATCACAGAGGACACCTACAAGCTATCCCTCGCGCTGGCGCAGATCATGCCGGGACCATTGGCGGCACAGCTCGCAATCGCCATCGGTTATTTCGAGGCAGGGGTCCTGGGCGCGACACTCGTCGGGCTGGCATTCATCCTGCCCTCTTTTCTTATGGTAGTCGCAATTTCACTGGCGTACGTGGCATACGGCGGCTTGTGGTGGATGCAGGCGCTCTTCTACGCTATCGGCGCGACGGTCATTGCCATCATCGCCATTGCCGCCTATAAGCTCGCCCGCAGCACCAACAAGCGCGATCCGTTATTGTGGGGCATATTCGCGCTACTTACCGTCGTGACTGTTTGGGCTCAGGCCGAGCTGGCGGAGTTTTTTATCTTTGCGGGAATGGTGGTTCTCCTCGTTCGGGCGTGGCCAGGCTGGAAACGCGGTGTTCTCATGGGATTGAGCGGCGTAGTCTTTGGGCTGGCAATCTGGTTCCTTGAGTTCTGGCTCCGTCAAGCCGGGACGGCTGCCGATTCCCAGGATGTACTGGTGCAGATTCTTCTGTTTTTTACCAAAGCCGGCGCTTTTGTGTTCGGCAGCGGCTTGGCGATCATTCCGTTTTTGCAACAAGGAGTAGTCCAACAATTCGGCTGGCTGAACGAACATCAGTTCTTGGACGCAGTAGCGGT
>DASWHT010000429.1:0-6590 GCA_036398075.1 Binatia bacterium
ATCGAAATTTCGAAATTTTCATTCTGGTCAGCAAAACGCGTACCAGGTTGTCAGCAAAACTTACAGGTATAGCGCCGCGCCCTCCACCCCTTCCGTTGCGCCACATGCCTAGCCAGTTAAACTTTTTCCAGGGATTTCCGCGCGCTCAAATCAGCTCAATTAACTCGTGAGAAATCACAGAGTTATGCACAATATAGGAGCTTATAATGGGCTCGAAAGAAATTTGCAAACACATTGCAAGCCCTCTCAGGCGATTAGGATTGAAAGAGAATCTTGACGTTGATGCGCCTGCAAAGACGGGAGTGTGCATGAACCACCTGGAGGAAAAAAGAGACAAGGCTGTTGGGGAACGACTTCACTAATTTGTCTTATAAGTCATGCGCCCCTGGACTTCTCACAAGCCGCTTTGGCCGATTGCTATCGCTTACTCATGGTTCCGAATCCGTCGGGACGAAAAATTTTGCCAACGAAACCGTTTGAAAAAGTTCTAGCAACATAGGCAAGATAAGCAGAGTCCTGGCTGCGCGTATTTGCGTGGGAGGAAAATCCATAATCCGTCGTTGGTGACCTCGCCCTGTGGGCGGAGAAAGTCTCGAGTCATGAGCTATACCGCGTGGTTTCAGTGCATAAACGATTGTCCCGGGCAATATAGCCTCCTGGAGATCATCTATCGGTGTCCGAAATGCGCGGGCCTACTTCAGGTGCGTCACGATATGGATGCACTGGCGGCCAGGGCCGCGGCGGCTTGGATCAAGCTGTTCGATGATCGCTTGGGCCAGAACGTGTACCCGTATGGATCCGGGGTCTGGGCGAAGAAGGAATGGGTCGTTCCTTTTATCGACAACGCCAACATCGTCTCCATGTGCGAGGGCAACACCAATCTGTTCTGGGCGAACCGTTACGGCAAGCAGCTTCACCTGGAAGATCTCTGGGTTAAACAATGCGGCAATTCGCACACCGGCTCTTTTAAGGACCTCGGTATGACCGTGTTGGTCTCGGTGGTTAATCAAATGATCGCCAACGGCGAGCCCATCGATGCCGTCGCCTGCGCCTCGACGGGGGACACATCGGCGGCGCTCGCCGCGTATGGCGCGGCGGCGGGGATTCCCACCGTGGTGTTCTTGCCGCGAGACAAGGTTTCGCCGGCGCAGCTCGTGCAACCGCTCGCCAACGGGGCGTTAGTGCTGTCCCTCGACACCGATTTCGATGGTTGCATGGCCGCCGTGCAAGAAGTCACACGGCACAAGCATATCTATTTAGCCAATTCGATGAATAGCCTGCGCATCGAGGGACAAAAAACCATCGCCGTCGAAATCGTCCAGCAGTTCGATTGGGAAGTGCCGGATTGGGTGATCCTGCCGGGCGGCAATCTCGGCAACGTGAGCGCCATAGGCAAGGGATTCTTGATGTTGCGCGACCTGGGTCTGATCTCCAAGCTGCCCCGCATCTGCGTCGCCCAGGCCGAGCACGCCAATCCCTTTTATCTTTCCTATTTGAAACAGTTCGAGCACTTTGAGCCGATTACGGCGCGCAAAACCCTGGCCAGCGCGATTCAGATCGGCAATCCGGTGAGCATTCAAAAGGCGATAGCGACATTGCGGCGCTTTAACGGCGTGGTGGAGCAGGCTTCCGAACTGGAGCTGGCCGAAGAAGTGGCCAGAGCGGACCGCACCGGCATGTTCAATTGCCCGCATACCGGCGTAGCGCTGGCGGCGCTGCGCAAGTTGATCGGGCGCAAGGTGATTCGTGGACATGAGCGCGTCGTGGTAATTTCGACGGCGCATGGGCTCAAATTCGCGGACCAGAAAATCGCCTATCACGCCGGCACCCTCGAAGGTATCCAGGGAACTCAACACAATCGCCCAGTCGAGTTGAGCGCCGACCCGAAGCAGATCAGCGACGCGATCTCCCGCTACGTCGAGCGCGTGCGGCTATTGGATCAGCAATGAGTCAGTCACAGTACAAGACGGGCATCCCAGCCCGCGGTTCCGGCGAAAAATCGCTCGGCTTCAGCACCCTGGCCGTGCACGGCGGCGAGCCGCGGCCGAAGCTCGGCAACTCCCTTGCGACGCCCATCGTCCAGACGGCGACCTACACTTTCGCCGACACACAAGAGCTACATGACCATTTTCAACGCCGCATCGAGCGCGAAGAGTACGGCCGCTACGGCAATCCGACGCAGCGCATCGCCGAGCAGAAGCTGGCCGCGTTAGAGGCCGCCGAAGATTGCTTGCTCTTCTCCAGCGGTATGGCCGCGGTCACGACCACGCTATACGCGGTACTGGGACATGGCTCTCATGTGGTCGTAACGGATGACTCCTACCGGCGCACGCGCCAATTCCTGACCCAGATTCTGCACCGTTACGGCATCGAGGTGTCGGTCGTGCCCGCGGGCGACTATCAAGCGATGGAAGAAGCGATTCGGCCCACGACCCGCGTTCTCGTAAGTGAATCACCGACCAATCCTTATAACAAAATAGTCGACATGGAACGCTTTGCCGGCATCGGCCTAAAACACCGCGTCAAGACGATGATCGATGCAACCTTTGCGACGCCGTTTAACCAGCGGCCGCTGGAGTTCGGTGTCGACATCGTGATGCACTCGGCGACCAAATATCTCGGCGGCCATAACGATCTGCTCGCCGGCGCGGTGCTCGGCTCCGCCGACCTGGTGGATGGCATTCGCTCTTTGCAGGCCGTCACTGGCGCGATTATCGATCCATTGGCTGCCTATCTGCTGGTCCGAGGCCTGAAAACCTTTGCGCTTCGGGTCGCGCGGCAAAACGCCAACGCCCAGGCACTCGCGGAATTTCTTGCGGTCCACCCCAGGATCACTGCGGTGCATTATGCGGGGCTGCCTTCACATCCCCACCACGATGTCGCGCGGCGCCAGATGCGCGGCTTTGGCGGCGTGGTTTCTTTTGAAATAGCCGGCGACCTGAAGGCAACTTCGCGGGTAGTCGACGCTTGCCGGATTCCGCAGATCGCTCCATCCCTTGGTGGCGTTGAAAGCTTGATCGAACAGCCCGCGCTGATGAGCTTCTATGAGCTGACCACCGAAGAACGTATCATGGTCGGCATCAAAGATAATTTGATCCGCTACGCCGTCGGCATCGAAGATACCGCCGATCTCATCGCCGATCTCGCCGCCGCGCTTGACTGCGCTTAACAATGTCTATTTTGCCGATGCAGATGAAGGAGTCGACCGCGACGCGCCCGACTGCATGAAAGATGTTGCTCGGCGCATTTGAACGACGAGTCTTAAATGGCGTAGGGAATATTCGCCGGTCCTTCGATCCGGCGGACGGTGTTGCTCTCCTTATCATAACTGCCCTGCAGGACTTTTCCGGCGACGCGTTCGGAACGGAGGATTACGGCTACTGAGCGCGTAGGGCCGCCTTGTTCAGCGTGGATGTCGAAAGGCGGGACCAAATCCACTTTTCCGGTGTTTCCTTCGGTAACGCTTGCCAATTCCAATTTCGCATAGCCTTCCTCGCGTTTGTCATCGACGCGGCGGAAGCGCTCGAGGCTTTCCGTGCCGTCAAGCACGCCGTATGCGGTCCAGGCATGGGCGTGGTCGTGAATGCTGCCTTTGCGGCCCGCTACGCGCACGACGCCGTTGATGGCGAAGCCATAATCGGGGTCTTCATAGAAGAGCAAGTTTTTTCTTCCTTCCGTGGACGGCCAGCTTTTGGCGGCGGCGCGCATCGTCTCATCGTTGACCAGAGCTTCCAATAGTTTGGCGCCTTTCTTCATGCGTGCTTCCACGCCCGGCAATTCTGCCCACGCGGTCCGCAGGTCGTGAATAAATTTTTCGAATACGGGCAAGCGTTGTGTGGCGGTCATATCTCCTCCTGATCTGCCTGCCTATTTAACCGTCTCCCGACGGATTTCTTCAAGCAGGCGAAAATCGGCGATCTTGCTCGCCGGCACATCGCCGATGCCTTTTTCCATTCTTTGAATATGTTGCGCGTGGAATTTTAAACCGGCTTCGCTCGACGTTCCATCCCGGCTGAATGATTTAGCCAACGACCCGTAGGATTCTCTGGCCACCGCAGCATCGACTTTCCACTCCCGCTCGATGATTTGCACGGTGTCTTCCGGGCGCTCGCGCGCGAATGTGAGCCCACGATAAAGTGCGCGGAGCATCCGTTTAGTCAAGTCCCGCTTCTCGCTGAGTTGACGCTCCGAGGTGGCGAAACCGTTGCTGGGGAACTCGACGGCGTCGCCGAGAAACAGCAGTTCACGAAAACCTTTGTGCCTGAGCAAAACGTTATCGGGCGGAACGGCAATGGTGGCGTCAATTGAGCCCGCCGCAAGTGCGGCGACGCGCGTCGCGGGAAAGCCGATCATTACCGGAAATGTATCCCGTTCGAGCTCCAGCCCATCGCGGCTCAGCGCGATGCGCGTGGCCAGTTCGACGGTGTCGCCGAAGCGTACCATGCCGACGTATTTTCCCTTGAGCTCCGCCACCGATTTAATCGTCGGCTTAGCCATCAGAAAATAGTTGGGCCGGGTGGCGCCGAAAAACACCGCTTTGACAGCCGCCCCTTTGGCAGCGAGGCGAAGAGCGGAATCTGCCGCGCCGTGAAATTCTATCTCGCCGCTGAACAGCGCGTTGTGCGCGAATTGCGGCAGCATCAGGGCAATATCGACATCGATGTTCTCGTCCTTGATAAAGCCGCGATGCACGGCGACGAAAAGCGGCAAATAACCCATCGACTTGGCCGGCAGAGCGAGCCTGATGCGCTCGGCGCCGAGCAGCGGCGAACTCCAGCCGGCCCCAAGCAGGCAAAACATCATTGCAGCGAGCACTGCACCCACCTGGCGTTTCAACATTGCCGGCAATCGCGCGGTCATGACTCCGCCCGCGCCTTGGCTTTCTTTTCTTCAGGCGCTTTGATTTTGTCGAGATTTCTTTGCGCGAAATCGCCGTGGCCCACTTCGTGATCGCTTGCGCTGAAGCGCGGGTTGCCGGCCGGTTCCGCCCGGGCGCCGAGGAGAATCATGTACTCATTCCCGGTGTTGTCGAGTTGATAAAGCTGGCCGGCCGGGATGGTTACCAGCATGCCAGGGTTCAGCTTCCGCGACGAGCCATCTGGAAAGTGAAACGTACAATCGCCTCTGGCGCAGTAAAATTGCTGGTCGGCGGTGTGCTTGTGCATGGGCCCCTTGGTGCCCGGATAATCGCCGTGCACCCAGGTATGAAAATGATTCGAGGTAAAAAGAACTTTCTTGCTATGTCCGATATCCAGTTCAGCCATCTTGAGAATATCGATAAACTCCGCGGCCATAATTTTATCCTCCTTATCTGCGCCCTTACTTTATTCCAAATGTATGAAAGCCCGCACCCAATTCTTCGGCACCGCGGTATGCCCTTGGCCGGTAACATCTTCGGCAAGAAAGACGTCTCCCGGTCCAAAGGTTTTCGCAGTTCCGTTGCCGATGCCGATTGCGACGGACCCGGACAGCGTAATGCACCATTGGCGGCGCGGCGCGTTATGCCAGCCATGGAGATCGTCGCGATTGAAGTCGTTCTTGAAAACCAGTGTTTTCGTTGTGATATTCGTCAGGAAGAATTGCCCACCCGCGTTCTGATCCAACTCCTCGAAGTGGGACTTGCCATCGGCGCCGGTATAGATTCTGCAAAACTGCATGGATCCTCCAGTGAGTAAATCTGTTAACGGCTTAGCAGCAATCCGGTCCTGTTTTCAAGCGGCGATGTGCCGCTGGCGTTGACAGGTGTAGCCCGGGGGAGTTAGCTAAGCGGGAAACAAATTACGATTTGGAGGCGATTGTGACGGAGAACCCATCAGTTAGAGCGAGCTCGGAACACGCATGGCGGGAAACCTGGGGCAGCCGCGAATTCGTTGAGCGTTGGGCAACCAAGGGCGGTTGGCAGGCTCCCATTCGGGAGGCGCAGGTGGCGATGGTGCTGGGTATGATCCCGCAGCCGATCGAGGCGCCGATCCGTGTTCTCGATATCGGCGCGGGGTACGGTGCTCTGGCGGCGGCGGTGCTCAAAGAACGGCCCAGCGCCATGGCCGTATGCCTGGACGCATCCGAGGCGATGCTGAAGCTCGGCGAAGAACGCAACCCCGACCTCAAGCTTCGGATGAAATTTATTAAAGGATCACTTGAATCGGCGAACTGGCTGAAAGCCGTAGATGGAAACTTCGACGCGGTAATTTCATCCCGAGCGCTGCACCATTTCACCGAGAACCAGAGGCGGCGCTTTATCTTCAAGGAAGTCTTTTCGTTGGTCCGCCCCGGCGGCTGCTTTATCAACGCCGACAACGTGCGCGGCGCAACCAAGTCTCTGGGCGAGCGCTACCGCGCGGCCCGCGATAGCTATCTCGATCGCTTTGTGCGCGAATCCAGCGGCGGCAAGACCAATCTAGCCGAGGTTCGCGCGGCCGCGCCGAACACATACCACGGGCCGCATAACAACGGCTATCTGGACGAAGACCTGGTGTGGCTGAAAGAAGCGGGCTTCGAAGACGTGGACTGCTTTTGGAAGTTTGCTACGACGGTGGTTTACGGTGGGTTTCGGCCCTGACGGGCGTTCAAGCCGTTCAAACCGTCGGGCC
>DASWHT010000430.1:0-9459 GCA_036398075.1 Binatia bacterium
CACTGCGGCCTGTCCCAGGTCGCCTGACTCGACATGCTTGGTCTGCAAGCGCGCAGGCCCCTGAGCCAGCTTCTCCGTCTGACACTTGGGGCACTCTCCGCCGCAGGCGCAAGTGCGCTGGAGTCGCGGCTCAGGCATCCGCACCACCTGCTCAGCGACGCGGTCTGCCTCCTGCTCGTATTCGTCTCCCGGCTTGTTGATTGCCAGTTTCGTTTGTATCGGTCTTGCTGCAGGAGGATGCATGGGAACCCGGCTAAAATCGCGCCCAAAGTGAGGTGATGCCGTACCGCTCAATCCGGCTTTGAGTTCTTCAGGACGGGTCTGCAACATCCGTTGCACTGCTTGGTTCCCAATCGTGCGTTGCAAATGGAGGATAGGATGCTCGCTATGATCCGGCCCAAGTGTTGCCATGTTAGGCCGAGCAAGGTTGGAGGATACCGGCTTTTGAGGTTGATTCTGCTTTTGTGCAAAGGTTCGCATGTTCCATCTCCTATTTTATTGCCCTAGCGCAGCCGAGTCAGGAACTAGGGTCAGGTCTTGTTTCTTGTAACAAAGCCTGTTTGCCAACCGGCGGACCGTAGCGTAGTGCAGGTCGAGAAAGTCTGCAACCTCTCTCTGACTATATCCGTAACGATGCACGGCCTGGACAATCCGTGCGTTCGCGGTCCCCATCTTCGTCGAAGATGTCTTCTCGCGCGTTGCCGCGCGAAGTCACATGGTAGATCGCACCGTCAAATTCTAATCTGAGAGGACGAGTCATCATTCAGCGCAAGTAGCACAACGGCTGGCAGATAACAAGAAACAAGACCTGACCCCGATCCCCTGGGTGGACAGCAGAGTACCCCTGCGACCAGCGTTTGCGCGCTGTTTTTGGGGATAGCGCAGGAGCCTATGGGAAAATCTGGGGAGATCTGGTTACGTTGCTATCCTGCTTTTTGCAGTCCTTTGTTGGGGATGCTGTCTGCCGCGGTACTTCTGCCAGGTATTGAGCAGGGATGGCGCGGACAGACACTGATGGCGACCAGTTATCTGAACTCTAGCCAAACATATTTGAAATCTTTCGCGGTATTTCGGGCAAGAGAATCGGAAATACAATGACTCACGCAAAGCATGCCCTGAGCAACGTCGAAGGGACGCAAAGGCGCCAAGTAATGAGAAAAATAAATTCGAAGCACGAAATCCGAAATTCGAAACAAATTCAAAATGATGAAAAACACAACAACTAAAATGCTCCAAACAGGAGGGATCGAATTCAGCGTTTTGGATTTTCCGAATTTAAATTCAATTTGACTGCGTTTGTTTCGGATTTAGTGCTTCGGATTTGGGATTTTAAGTTTACTCGGGCTGTTAGATTGTTTCGGTCCGCGGGGCCGCTTTCGATATTCGGATTTCGGATTTTCTTTCGCTGGCGTCCCTTCGACTTTCTTTGACGTTGCCCTGAATCAAGCTTTGCCGCTCTTCGGGATGAATTTCAGAGCGACGCCATTGTTGCACCAGCGTTTGCCTGTCGGCGGCGGGCCGTCGTCGAAGACATGGCCGTGGTGACCGCCGCAGCGAATGCAATGATACTCGGTGCGCGGCAGGACCAGCTTGAAATCCGTGTTGGTGCCGAAGACTCCTGGAATGGTCGTGAAAAAGCTCGGCCACCCGGTGCCGCTCTCGTATTTCATCTCCGACGTAAACAGGGGCAAATCGCAGCCGGCGCAGGCGAAGATTCCCGGCCGTTTCTCATCGTTCAGCGGGCTTGAACCGGGCCGCTCCGTGCCTTCATCCCGCAGGATATGAAACTGATCGGCACTCAAGCGTTTGCGCCACTCGTCTTTCGTGAGCTTCAGAACGTCGGACGGCAAGGGCGGTTTGACGCCGCCGGCGAGGAGCGACTGCCAATTTTTTTGAAGTTTCTCCAGATTAGCCGACGTTGCAGGTTGCGCCGCAAACCCGCGGCCACGCAGCGCGACCGTAACGATTGAAGCAAACAGGCCCCGCATAATTCCCCGCCTCGTCATAAATGACTCCTTTCCGGATCATTGGATATTGCCGGGCTGAGCCGGTCGAAGCATGAATACCGCCTTTTTCGCCGATAAGCCAACGGCACGAAAGCACGACGTTCAAAAAGTTCCCTTCGACGTGCTCAGGGCCTGAGTTTATCGAAGGCAAACCGTTCAAGCAGTTCAAAACGATCACCGGATTGTTCGACGGCTTGAACGATTGGAACGACTGGAACGATTTGAACGGGAGCGTAGCGACATCACAGTTGACATCCTATCCGGTTATCCGATACTTGCGACTTATGAGATCACAGTATGTTTCGGTGAAGCAAGCATTTGATTTGCCGGTGGGCGGCGAAATCACGTTGCGCGGCTGGGTCCGTTCAAGGCGTGACTCCAAGGGCATTACTTTCATCGAACTGAACGACGGCTCGCGTTTCAAGAGCATACAGCTGGTGGTCGACGCCGGCGTGGTGCCTGATGAGACACTGAAACAAGTCACCACGGGCGGCAGCATCGCCGCCGGCGGAACCTTAGTCGAATCGCCCGCCAAGGGACAGGCCGTTGAATTGAAAGTTGCGACCATTCAAATCTACGGCAGCGCCGACCCGGCGACTTACCCGCTGCAAAAGAAGGGACACACGTTGGAATTCCTGCGCGAGATTTCCCACCTGCGCGTGCGCAGCAACACCTTCGGCGCGGCCTTTCGCGTGCGCAACGCCCTCACCCACGCGATCCACACTTTTTTTCAAGAACGTGATTTCCTCTACGTGCAAACGCCGATCATCACGACATCGGATTGCGAAGGCGCGGGGCAAATGTTCGGTGTCACGACGCTGAACCAACACAACCCGCCGCGCACCGCCGATGGGAAGCTGGACTGGACACAGGATTTTTTTGGCAAGCCCGCCTACCTCACGGTCAGCGGCCAGCTCGAAGCCGAGATCTTCGCCCTTGCTTTCTCCAAGGTTTACACGTTCGGCCCAACGTTTCGCGCCGAAAACAGTAACACGCCGCGCCACCTGGCGGAGTTCTGGATGATCGAGCCGGAAATGGCTTTCTACGAGCTCGGGGACAACATGCGGCTCGCCGAAGAATTTCTCAAATATACCATCCGCTACGTTCTCGATCATTGCCGCGAAGATCTGGAGTTCTTCAACCAGTTCATCGAGAAATCGGTCCTCGCGACCCTCGAGCATGTCGCCGAAGCGAACTTCGGCCATATCACTTACACTGACGCGATCCAGGAACTGAAAAAATCCGGCAGAACTTGGGAGTTCCCGGTGGATTGGGGCAACGATTTGCAAACCGAGCACGAGCGCTTTTTGTCGGAGGAAGTTTTCAAGCAGCCGGTCATCGTGACCGACTATCCAAAGGATATCAAACCCTTCTACATGCGCGTCAACGACGACGGCAAGACGGTGCGGGCGATGGACGTGCTCGTGCCCCGGGTGGGCGAGATCATCGGCGGCAGCCAGCGCGAAGATCGCCAAGATATTCTTGTGCACAGGATGCACGATGGCGGCCTGGACGATAAGCCCTACTGGTGGTATGTCGACCTGCGCCGCTATGGCTCGGTTCCCCACTCCGGTTTCGGCCTTGGCTTGGAACGCATGATGATGTATCTAACCGGCCTCAAAAACATTCGCGACGTAATTCCCATCCCGCGCACGCCGGGAAACGCCGATTTCTGACTTGCAGAGTTCAAGGTTCAAACTTTGCTGTTCAACGTTCAAGGTTCAACGTCCCCTCCCCACCTTGAACGTTGAACATTGAACCTTGAACGAACATAAGCTACAGGACAATTCTCTTGCTCGATAAACTCAATGGACTCTTCTACGGCTGGCACATGGTGGCCGCCGCCTCCGCGCTGCGCGTGCTTGGCGCTGGACTCCACAGTTTCGGCTTTACGGTGTTTTTTCTACCGCTGAGCCAGGATCTAAATATCAACCGCACGGCCACGTCGCTGGCCTTCTCCCTGGCGCGCGCCGAGGGCGCGGTCGAAGGCCCAGTGGTCGGCCACCTGCTCGACCGCTACGGCCCCAGGCCGATCATGATCGCCGCGGTCCTGCTCATGGGAACCGGCTATCTGCTGCTCTCCCAAGCGAAAAGTTACACGACATTTTTAATTATCTATCTCGGCGTCATCTCGTTGGCGCACGCCGGTGGCTTCATGCATGCGCCGATGGCGCTGATCAATACCTGGTTCATCCGCAAGCGTTCGCGCGCCATCACCTTAAACGCCGCGGCCTTCGGCCTCGGAGGCGTGGTCATCGCGCCGTTGTTGAGCCTCATCGTTCAAGCGTGGGGCTGGCGCTGGGGCGCCGTGGTCGCTGGGTTGTCGTTTTTGCTTGTTGGACTGCCGCTTTGCTCAACCATACGCCGCTCGCCCGAAAGTATGGGGCTCTTGCCCGACGGCGACGAGCCGATGGCGCCGACCAGCGATCACGCCGCCGCCAACCGGCCGCGGCGCGCCGAAGTGGAAGTCACCTTGGCCCAGGCGCTGCGATCCTTCGCCTTTTGGGGATCCGTATTGGCGGCCGGCGTTCGCAATGCTTCCTATCACGCGGTCTCAGTCCATTTCATTCCACTCATGGTTTGGAAAGGGCTGAGTCAACAGCAGGCCGCGTGGTTGCTGAGCGCCTTCGCGTTTTTAGGCATGTTATCGACGCTGTTCTTCGGCTGGCTTGCGGATCAAACAAACAAACCGCGCCTGTGCGCCTTTGTTTTGTTCAGCGCGGCCGGCGCAATGCTGTTGCCGATTTTCACCAGCTCGTTCTGGCTCTTGTCCCTATTCACGCTATTATTCTCCGCGGTTGAAGTCACCTATTCGGTCGGTTGGGCTATAGTCGGCGACTTGTTCGGCCGCAAACACTTTGCCAAAATTCGCGGTTATATGGGTCTGTTCTACACCTGGGGAGGAGTCGTGGGACCGGTGATCGCCGGTGCGGTATTTGACCGCTGGCAGACCTACGAGCCGCTCTTGTGGTCACTCGTCGTGGTATTCGCCGTGGCGGGTCTGTTCTTCGGCAGCTTGACCAACTCTTGGCGGAGAGCCACCGGGCAGATGGCTTAACGAAAATGGAAATTTTACCACGAAGGTCCTAGCGCGGTAGAGCCGCAACCAAGAGAATCGGGATACCTCGCGCAAAGACGCAAAGGCGCCAAGTTCTGATTCGTCTTTTGCGTCCTTTGCGTCCTTTGCGGTTAAATCATCCGACAGGGACGGCTATAGCCGTCCTATAATTTGTGACCGTTGTGTTCTTTGTGGTTAAATCTCTTCAGAGCGCGAAAACTCTTGACTTCAATTCTATAACGCCCCGGCTCGCGTCCTCGTCTCATCGCTCATGAACTCAAGGTCCCGATCCACGGTACTCGCGCTCGTAACGCTCTACGCCAGCACGGTGATGTCGGGGATGTGGGCGATGCTCGTCCCCGCAATTCCCGTGCTGTCATCGGCCTTTCAAATCTCAGCGGGCACCGCGGCGCAGATCATTACTGCTTTGTCGCTCGGCCGCTTTGCGGGCATGCCGATCAGCGGCGTAATCTTGGACCGGCTGGGGACGCGCGCGTCGTTAATCGCCGGACCGGCGATCGCTTGCGTTGCCGCGGCGCTCGCGGCGATCACACCCTGGTTTGGATTAATGTTGGTTCCCGTCTCTTTGATCGGTATCGCCGACAGCATTTGGGTCATCGCCCGCGAAGTGGCCGGCGTCGATCTTGTGCGCCCGGACCAACGAGGCCGCGTGCTTAGCGGCTTTCATGGCATCAACTACATCGGGCTGGCATTCGGGCCGCTCGTCGGCGGATGGCTTACCGAAACCGTCGGCTTTCGCGCCGTCTTTCTCGCCTACGGCGCCTGCGCCGGGATATCGGTCATTTTGGGTTTAACGGTAGAGAACAGACATCGTGGCGACCGTCCGTCGCCCAGCGAGAGCAACGTGAAAGGCTGGGGCATCGGCGCGATGAGGCAGCGGCTCAGCGGCCTGCGCGACTTGTTTCACCAGATCCAGCCGGACCTTCGCTCCACCTACGTCGTGCTTGTGCTGGCAACTTTGACTAGCTTCGCGCACCGTATTACTACGCAAAGCTTGATCCCCGTGTTCGCCAGCGCTCAGCTCGGCATGACGCCCAAGGATATCGGGCTGCTCTTCACGATCTCCGGTTTGTCGGTGTTCGTCATGATCCTTCCCGCCGGCTTCGTTATAGACAAAGTCGGACGAAAGTGGGCGACGGTACCGAGCACGGGCATCCCTGCGTTGGCGTTCCTGTTAATCCCGTTCTCCACGTCGTTTTTGCAGTTGGCGATACTGCTGTCGTTCCTCGGCGTGTCCAATGGACTGTCGCTCGGATCCCTCGCCACTTCGACATACGATGTCGTGCCCGCGGGCGCCCGCGGGCGGCTGCAAGCGGTGCGCCGCACGATCGCCGAGATCGGCGGTGTCGGCGCGCCGCTGCTCGGCGGAATTCTTGCAGATAATTTCAGTCCCGGCGTGCCGTTTTTGGCCTATGCTCCTCTGTTGATTCTTGCCGCGGTACTGCTGGCGGTCGTGGCGCGCGAAACGCTGGTGCGGTAGTGACGCCGTTCAAGGTTCCGGGTTCAAAGTTCAACGTTCAGAGGTTCGGATCTTAGTTACGGGTTGAGACTCAAGACCTTGAACTTTGAACGTTAAACCTTGAACGGGATTGTTGCCCGCGTAGAGGCCAGAAATCGGCCCTCTTTAGATTTTTTGCTTTTTTGGGCTATGATAGGGAAATTGAACGACGGAAGTACGCAGTCATGAATTACCAAACTGACGATTTACGCATTCGAGAGATTAAAGAGTTATCGCCGCCGGACCATGTGCTGCGCGAGTTTGCCATCACCGAAAGCGCCGCCAAAACCGTCTATGAGGCGCGCCAGGCTATTCACCGCATCCTGCACGGCGCGGACGACCGTATGCTCGTGATCGCGGGTCCCTGTTCCATCCACGATGTGAAGGCCGCGAAAGAATACGCGGGCAGGCTGAAGGAGGCTAGGAACCAACTTGCCGACGACCTATTGGTCGTCATGCGCGTTTACTTTGAAAAGCCCCGCACCACCGTCGGGTGGAAGGGGCTGATCAACGATCCGAATCTCGACGGCAGCTGTAACATCAATCAAGGCTTGCGCGTCGGACGGCAACTTTTGTTGGAGCTCAACGAAATGGGCGTGCCGGCGGGCTGCGAGTTTCTCGACATGATCACGCCGCAATATATCGCCGACCTGGTTTCCTGGGGCGCTATCGGAGCGCGCACGACGGAGAGCCAGGTGCACCGCGAACTCGCCTCCGGCCTCTCATGCCCGGTGGGCTTCAAGAACGGCACCGACGGCAATGTCAAGATCGCCCTCGACGCCATACGCGCCGCTCACGCGCCGCATCATTTTCTCTCGGTAACGAAGGCCGGCCACTCCGCCATCGTATCGACCACGGGCAACGAAGATTGCCACGTGATCTTGCGCGGCGGCAACCGGCCCAATTACGACGCGGAGTCCGTCGACGGCGCGGCGCGGAATCTCGCCTCCGCCGGCATTCCGGCGCGCATCATGATCGACTTTAGCCACGGCAACAGCGGCAAAGAACCAGAAAAACAGGTTGATGTCGGCCACGCGGTGGCGGCGCAGGTCGCACAAGGCGACGCGCGCATCTTCGGCGTAATGGTTGAGAGCCATCTCAAAGCCGGACGCCAGGATCTCATACCCGGCAAACAACTCGTCTACGGCCTGAGCATTACCGACGCCTGCGTCGGCTGGGAAGATACTCGCGCGCTGCTCGACTCTCTCGCGGACGCCGTGCGCCAGCGCCGCCTCAAGGCAGCCACGGAAAACGGTACGGACTAACGCTTTGCTTCGAAAACTCGTTCAAACCGTTCAAGACGTTCAAACAGTTCAAGTAGTCAAAAAGCCGGATCCCGCCTAAGGTCCTTCGAACATTGTGCGTACACGGTTTTTCAGTAGTCGATCGATCAGCGTTTCTCGGCTGTCAATTTCCCCTTCTTGCACGGCTTGAACGTTTTGAACTGCTTGAACGACTTGAACTTTAGGTAGCGGTTACGCCCAGCGGCTGCGCCGGCGCTTGGCGCCGAAGGGCGGCGGGGGATTGGGATCGAGGAGCCGGGTGAATTCGTAGTTAAAGCCTTCCAGCTTCACCCGGGGGATTTTCTGTCCGATGAAGCGCTCGATGGCGGCGACCTCCTGGACGTCTTCTCCGGTCATGATCGTGAAGGCGTCGCCGACGCTCTGGGCGCGCCCCGTGCGGCCGATGCGATGCACGTAGTCCTCGGGATGATGCGGGACATCATAGTTGATGACGTGGCTGATCTGCTGGACGTCGATGCCCCGGGCGGCGATATCGGTGGCGACCATCACTTCGTAACGGCCGTCGCGAAAACCGCTCAGCGCCTTTTCCCGTTCGCTCTGGGTGCGGTTGGAGTGCAACACCGCCACCGCGTGGCCTTGCTGTTGCAGTTTGCGCGCGACGCGGTCGGCGCCATGCTTGGTGCGGCAGAAAATCAGCACTTGATCGAAGTCGGTGCGCTTGAGCAGTTCGTCGAGAATCGCTTGCTTCTGGTCGCTTGCCACTGGATACAGCGCATGGGTCACGGTCTCAGCCGGGGCGCGGCGCTGGCCGATTTCCACGGTTTCCGGTTTGCGCAGTGCCCATTTCACGAGTTGCTCGATTTCAGGCGGAATCGTCGCTGAAAACAGCATGGTCTGGCGGTTGCGTGGGCAACGCTCCACGATGCGGCGCACGTCGGGCATGAAGCCCATGTCGAGCATGCGGTCGGCCTCATCGAGCACGAGGATTTCGATCTGGTTGAGCCTGAGCGTGCCGCGCTGCAAATGGTCCAGCAAACGCCCCGGCGTCGCAACTACGATATCCGCGCCTTGACGCAGCCCCTGGTCCTGCTTCCCATAACCCGCGCCGCCGAACAGCACCACCATACGCAGCTCTGTAAAGCGTCCATAGTCTCGAATCGCCGTCTCCACCTGGGCGGCAAGCTCGCGGGTCGGCTCCAGCACCAGCGCGCGCGCCGCGCCATGGCGGTCCAAGCGGGAAAGAATCGGCAGCGCAAAGGCGGCGGTCTTGCCGGTGCCGGTCTGCGCGCAGCCAATGAGATCGCGCCCCGCCATCACCAGCGGAATCGCGCGCAACTGGATCGCCGTGGGTTCAGCATAACCGGCAGCTGTGACGCCTTCGATAACTTGTGGAGAAAGCCCCAGTTTAGAGAACGGCATGAATGCTACTTATTGCCACAAGGACGCGGGGTTCACAAGTAGTATCTGTTCAACAACCTGGGTTCAAGGTTCAACGTTCAGCGACCCTCACCCTTCCCTCTCCCAGAGCTTGTCGTCACCCATAATCCCCCTTGCTGGGAAAAATGCGAGACGATGAGTTAGCGGGTTGTGTAGAATGAATTTTTTGAACGAGCAAGACTCCGGTAACAATAT
>DASWHT010000431.1:0-3091 GCA_036398075.1 Binatia bacterium
CCCCGCTTCGATGCAGCCGAAACGCAGGCCGGGATATTTGATCGGAATGTTATTGACGATCAGCGTCTCCACGCCGTTCACGGCCGCCGCTTTGGTGCGCCAAAATTGCGCCAGGGAAAAATCCCTGGCCGAGGAGAAATCGGGTATACCGGAACCGGTGTGAATGCAAATCGGCAAGTCGAGCCTTTCCGCTTCTTCGTAAAACGGGAAAAAATAAGCGTCGGCGATCCATTTGCCGGCTTCGCGGTCGCCCTTTTTCAACACGCCACAGGCGCCATGCTCCTTGGCAAAGCGCAGCTCTTTGATCGATTCCTCCATGTCGTAGAGCGGCGGCAAACAAACCCAGCGCAACCGGCCGTTCGATTGCGCGCAGCGGTCCGCGAGCCAGCGGTTGTAACTGCGCCGCAGCGCCGTGCTGACCTCCGGTCTCTCGGTCGCCTCCATCAAAAAGAGCGTCGGATACATAACCTGGATGTCGGTTCCGATCTCGTCCATGTGCTTGAGACGAACCCGCACATCCAACAACTCCCTCGACTCCACTACCGTGCCCGTCTCTTCGTCGCCGCGAATGAAACGGAGCTGGCGCCGCCCGTCAATGATCCAGTAGCGCGTCGGCACTTTGACCGGATCCGGGTTTGCGGGATAGGCCGTGGTCGGTTTGAATTGCAGATCATCTCCCCGCATATACTCCCAGGTATCTTCCGTTTCATCGATGTGCGTGTCGGCGTCGATGATTGCCATTACAAAGTTCCTCCTCAGAGTCTTAGCCTACCCCAACGCGGCTTTGAAACCATAAAACCCTTGTGGATTATCCCAAGCGATTTGATGCTTGTCCGCTGCAGGGACGTCCTCACGGCTCATGAACAATTTGACGGTGTTTGGCCAGGAGCTGTCCCAATGCGGATAATCGGACGAATAGAGCAGCTTATCCGCGCCGATGCGCTGGATAACGTAGGGCAGTGTCGATTCTTCCAATTCAAAGGCGTAATAGATTTGCCCGCCGGTCATGTATTCACTTGGCTTGCGTTTGAGCCGCGGCGCTTCGCGCGCGCCCCGTTTCTCAAACTCTTCATCGAGCCGATCCATCAAGAACGGCACCCAGCCGCAGCAACCTTCCAGCGCCGCCATGCGTAATTTGGGGAATACCTCAGGCACTCCGGCAAAAATCAGCCCGGTCAGGGCGGCCATGCACTCGAAGGGGAAAGAAACGCTGTGCACGGCGATAAAGCTGTCGAATCTTCCATGCATGCGTTCCGCCGCCCGGATGCCGCCGTGGAGCGCCAATCCCACGCCGAGCCGCTCGACCTCTTCATAGAACGGCCAGAACTCGCGCTTGCCGATGTCCTGGTCGCGCACGTTGGTGGGCATCATGACGCCGACGAAGCCCAATTCCTCCACCGCCCGGCGCGCCTCTTTGATCGCCGCGGAAACATCGTGCAGCGCGATCATCGCCACGCCTTTGAGGCGCCGCGCATCGGCGGCGCAAAATTCCGCGAGCCAGTCGTTATACGCCCGCGCGATGTCGAGGGCCAAATCGGTTTCCTTCTCGGCGGCGAGCGAGAGATGACTCGGAAAGATCGCCTGGATGTCGATGCCATCGACGTCCATATCGGTCAATTGAACTTTCGGGTCTTCGTTGCGCTTGCCCAACGTTCCACCAAAGGTTCGGTCCCAGGCCTCTGAATGCATGAGCGGGCGGTTGCGATATTCTCGCTTCAAATGTCTCTTGAGGCTCTCGTTGGATTCGCTCACATGACCATCGGCATCGATGATCGGAAAATTTTTCATTCTCGATTCCTCATGGGAATGTAGCCCACTGTGCCGGTTAATTGCCTCGCCTCATTTGTGTGTGATTTCATTTAGCAGCTTTTCCCAAGCGAGCAGGTCTTTTTCGTACTTGTCTGTCGTCAGTCCGCGCTCAGGGCGCCATTTCTTGAATGCCTGGTCCTTTGTGGCGCTGCCGTAGTAGAATTTTTCCAATATCGCCTGTCCGTCGGGACTCAATAAAAAATCCGCCATGAGCAGCGCGCCATGGGGATGGGGTGGATTGAGCGCGATGGCCGCGCTGCCCACGTTGGTCGGAACTATTTCCATGGGCACCCATTCCACCGGTGCTCCCTTCGAGGCCGCAAGCAAAGTATGGGTTTGAAATATCGCCGGCGACGCAATAATTTCTCCGGAAGCGATAACGTGGACCAGGGCCGGCGCGTTGATACTGTAAAGTTTGATCTCCTGTCCCTTCACCTTTTTGACAAACTCTTCACCTTTGATTTTGATCATGGCCCCGATGATCTTGCCGCTCGTCTCCCCTGTGCTGATGCCCATCTTGCCCTTTAGCTCTGGGGTCAGGAGGGCGTCAAAGCCTTTCGGCGCGAACCCTTTGGACACGAGGTTTTTGTTGTACATAAACCCGACATAAGATTCTCTGGCGAGGGCCCAGTAATAGAGCCCTTTCTGCGCCGGCTCCTTGGCGTCATCGGGATATTTTTTGAGATGTAACGAGTTATAAGGACGGAGCAGTTTGCCGTCGCGCATGAACATGAGATTGCCTTCCGTCGTTTCGATGGCATCCGCGATGTTGCGCCGCGCTTTGCTCTCTTCTTGCAACTTGAGGGTTAACTCGCTTCCCGAGGCCCGATACGTTTCCATCGCCACGCCGGGATACTTTGCCTCGAACGCGGCAGCTAATGCTTTGTAAGATCCTCCGGCCAGCGAGGTGTACCAAACCACCTTGCCTTCGGATTTGGCGCCGGCATAAAGCAGCTGTTCCCGGTCCGCTCCCATGTAAGCGGCAAGCTCCGTGATGGACGAAGGCTTGCGGGTCTGTGTCCAGCCCTCCAATGGCGAAAGAAAAAGAACCAGGATGATGATGGCAGATATCTTCATTGCTCGATCCTCCTTTTTAGCGGGGTATCGTCGCCCCTATGTCACTGCAGCGTTACTCCCCTTGCAAAATCTTCCCAGAAAGCTCCGACAATGTCGCAGTCGGCGTCGCGAACTCATGATCGGTCAAAACCTCGATAAGCGCCGACCGGTCGGCGGCCATGGCTTGCTTGAATGCCGGCAAAAATTCTTCATCGCGGGTGACCTT
>DASWHT010000432.1:0-4357 GCA_036398075.1 Binatia bacterium
TTCTGCTCTTCGTCGAGCACCCGCATGTGTATACTTTGGGTCGCGGCGGCAAAGCGGCGAACGTGCTCGCGCCGAAAGACGTCCCGGTTTATCGCACCAGCCGCGGCGGCGACGTGACCTATCATGGCCCCGGGCAACTAGTCGTTTATCCGATCATCGACCTGAGATCGAAGCTGCGCAAAGACGTGCATCGGTACGTAAGAAATTTGGAACAGAGCGCAATCTTAACCTTGGCGGATTTCGGCATTGCCGCGGTGCGCCGCCCGCCGTACACCGGGATCTGGATCGACGACAGAAAAATCGCGGCCATCGGCGTCGCCGTGCGCCGCTGTGTGACGTATCACGGCCTTGCCTTGAACGTAAATTCAGACCTGTCTTACTTTCAGCGTATCGTCCCTTGTGGACTGGCCTGGGCCGACGTGACCTCGATGGCTAAGGAACTTGGCTCGGCGCCGTCGATGACGGAGGTACGCGAAAAGTTTCTCCACCGCTTCGCTGAACTGTTCGGCTATACGGATATTAAGGTCGCCGAGGATGGAGGATGGAGGATCGAAGATCGCAATCCTCAATCATCAATTCTCGATCCTCGACCCACGATTTGAACGCTTTGAACGGCTTGAACGATTTGAACCCATGCCAAGAAGACATCCCGACTGGATTAAAGTCAAAGCCCCCGGAGATCCCAATTATCTCCGGTTGAAACGGCTGATGCGCGAGAAAAACCTCCATACGGTTTGCGAAGAGGCGCGCTGCCCGAACATCGGCGAGTGCTGGGGCAATAAAACCGCGACGTTTTTAATTCTCGGCGACACCTGCACCCGCGGCTGCCGCTTTTGCGCCATCGACAAGGGCAAACCACTGGCCCTCGACCCCGAAGAGCCGCGCAACGTTGGGCTGGTCGTGAAAGACCTCGCTCTCGATCATATCGTCGTCACGTCAGTGAACCGCGACGATCTGCCGGACGGCGGCGCGGCTCATTTTGCCAAGACCGTCTTCTGGATCAAGACACTTAATCCTGGAATTCGCGTCGAGCTGCTGATTCCCGATTTCGAAGGCAACCGCGACGCTCTGAAAACCGTCGTTGAATCCGGGATTGAAATTCTTAACCACAACATAGAAACCGTCCCGCGCCTGTATGGCAAGGTCCGCCCGGGTCACAGTTACGAGTGCTCCTTGATTATTCTGAAAGAAGCGAAAAGACTGCGCGACGACATGCTCACCAAATCCGGCTTTATGCTCGGCGTCGGTGAAACCTCCGACGAAGTCATGTCGACTCTGAGCGACTTGCGTGCGCACGACGTCGACATCGTTACCATTGGGCAATATTTGCAACCATCCGATCGCCAACTCAAAGTGGATCGCTACGTCTTGCCCGAGGAATTCAGGGAATTCAAAACCGCAGCCGAAAAGCTCGGCTTTCGCCACGTCGAATCCGGCCCCCTGGTCCGCAGCTCCTATCACGCCTGGAGCCATGTCAATTAAAATCGAGGATAGAGGATCGATGATGGAGGATAGAAATTTTCGATCTTCGATCTTTCATCCTCTATCCTCAGCTGATCAAGACGAGTCGATGTAAATCACAAAAGGAGGATTACTATGAAAGTATTACGCATGCGTTCGTGGAATTTTCATGCGGAGAATCTCGATGATATGGCGCGTTTCTATCAGGCAGCGCTGGGCGCGGAAATTACCGCGCAACAGACCATTGCGGGGGTCAAAGTGCTCCGCTTGCGCGCCGGAGAGACCGGACTCGGCTTCTTTGATGCCGCGGAAAAGCGCGCGCCAGGCGTGCCGCATCACACCTTTGACATCGAAGGGCCTAACGATCCGCAAGAGCTCATCAAGCAGCTAGAGAGCAAGGGCATCAAGAGCGATGGCATGCGTCTGCACGGGCAAGGTCCCGGCTACTCGGTTTATGTCATTGATCCGAGCGGCAATCGCCTGGAACTTTCCAAGGATTAACCGGTTCAAAGTTCAAGGTTCAAGGTTCAAAGTCGGGGATTGCGCAGATGCGGTTGATAATTGGTCGGAATACCTTGAACATTGAACTTTGAACTTTGAACGACATACGAAGTGTGATCCCCGCCGCCCGGCGACCTAATGCCGCTTGACATCGCCGGCACGCATTAGATAGCGTGCGCGCATACTATGCCTGGGCGTCCCTTTCTCCAAATTCCCGGTCCGAGCATCGTGCCGGAGCGCGTCGTTCGAGCGATGTCCCAGCCTCTGATCGATCATCGGGGGCCGGAATTTGCCGCTCTCTTGCGCGAAGTCTTAAATGGACTCAAACTCCTCTTTCAAACCAGCAAAGGTCATGTGCTCCTTTTCCCCGGCTCCGGAACTGGAGGATGGGAGTGCTGTATTGTCAATACGCTTTCGCCCGGGGACCAGGTGTTGGGGTGTGTGAATGGTCACTTCAGCGATTTGTTTTGCCGCACAGCAACGTCCCACGGTATCGAAGTCCAGAGATTGGAAGTCGAATACGGCGCCGGAGTGCCGGCGGACGCAATCGAAGAGCGCCTGCGTCGGGATCTGGACCGCCAAATCAAGGCGGTGCTAGTGGTCCAAACTGAAACCTCCACAGGCGTGACCAGTAGCTTGGCAGCCGTACGTAAAGCCATCGACGCTGCGGGGCACCCCGCACTGCTGCTGGCCGACGTGGTTAGCTCGCTGGGCTGTACGGACTTGCGCTTCGATGAGTGGAAACTGGATGTCGCCCTCACCGCGGCGCAAAAAGGGCTTATGCTGCCGCCGGGCATGGCGCTTTTAGCCGTGAGCGAAAAAGCGCTCAAGGCGAACCGATCCGCCAGGTGCGCGCGCTCGTTCTGGGACTGGCAGGCGGTTTTGGAAAGCAACGCCCAGGGTTATTTTCCCTACACCCCTGCGACCGCCTTATTATTCGGTCTAAGCGAAAGCCTTAAAATACTCTTCGAAGAAGGACTGGAAAACGTCTTCAAGCGCCACGCGCGGCTAGCCGGCGCCTGCCGCAAAGCGATCGAAGCGATGACTCTGAATCTCTTTGCGCAAAACGCCGCGAACTATTCCAGCACGCTGACCGCTGTGGCGATGCCCCAAGGGCTCGATTCCGACGCGTTCATTGATCATACGCTGAAGCTTGTCAATCTCCCCCTCGGCAAGGGTCTGGGCAAAGCAAAAGGAAAACTCTTCCGCATCGGACACCTCGGGAGTTTCAATGAGCTAGAGCTGTTGGGCGTCTTGGGCGGAGTCGAGATGGCGCTGAAAAGTTTCGGCGTGAAGCTGCCCCTCGGCGCCGGCCTCGCGGCGGCTGAAACTTATCTCTTGGAAACCACAAATCAACGTTTGCCCTTATGAAAATCGATGCCAAAAAGTGTGTTGCCTGCGGCAATTGCTTGCCGGTCTGTCCGATGGGCGCGATTTACATCGATCCATCGGCGAACCGGGCGCGCATCAACGCGGACGAATGCGTGGAATGCTTTACTTGCCACCGGGGCATGTCGAAGGAGCACCTGAATCCCGTTTTTGTGCGCGCGATCCGAAGGACGGCCCAGTTCTTTCGCTTTCGCTTCGACCCGGAGCCCGACATCTGTCCCACCGACGCCATCGTCCCAGAAGAGCTGAGCTGGCCGCGAGTCGTGCGCCGGGCGTTCTCCGATCCTCAGGTGCCGCATGAATCCACCGGCATCCACGGGCGCGGCACCGCGGAGGTCAAGACCAACGATGTCACTAACAGAGTGAAGGAAGGCGAAGCCGGATTCGTCATCGAGTTCGGCCGGCCGGGCGTCGGCGCGCGCTTTCGCGACATCGAGCGGATCACCCGAGCATTGGCCGAGTTGGGCGTCGAATTTGAAAGCAACAATCCCGTCACCTCGCTGATGAGCGACCCGGCGCGCGGTGTGATCCGCGCAGAGATCCTCAACGAGAAGATTCTTTCGGCCATTGTCGAGATTAAATCCAAACTGGATCAGGTGCCTTCGGTCTTGGCGAAAGTGAAGGAGCTTTCCCGCCAAGTGGAGACGGTGATCAGCGTCGGCGTCTCAACCCGCTGCGACAGCGCGGGGGAAGAGCCGCTGCAGGATATCTTGGAGCGGGAAGGCTATCCCACTTATCGGGGGAAAACTAATTTGGGACTCGGACAGGTCACGGTTGAAGTGCAAAATTTGAAATGAAAATGGCCATGAGCAAGGCTGTAGTTTTGCGCTCCAATCCTCGCGTTCCGAGTTCAACCCGAAACCAGAAACCCGAAACTCGAAACGTGCAATAAACTGCCCATGACCAACACGCTGCACCGCTACAGCGAGCACTACGCATTCGAGAGGCCGCCGAACCCAAAGCCGGTTCAGGATGACTTCATCGTTTTCGCCATGGCGAGCCGCGG
>DASWHT010000433.1:0-7148 GCA_036398075.1 Binatia bacterium
CGAGGTCACCGAGCTGGTTTTGGACAAACCGGTGGTAAGTCTATTGAAGCAGCCCGACGGCACGTTCAATTACTCCGACATCGCCGGCAAAAAAGCTCGGGGCGCGGGCAAACGGGAAACGCGCAAGAAAGCCGCCGGCAAATCTCAAGAGGCCGGCGCCATCCGGCTCGTCCTGCCATCACGCCTGCGCATCCGTGACGGCGAGTTCAAGCTCGAAACCAAAGGGCAAAAACCGGTGCGTATCGTCGGGGTCGACCTCTTCATGGAAGAGTTTTCCGCCCACCGCCCCTTTCCTTACCGCGCGTCTTTTGACTATCCCGGGCTCAAAACCGTCTCCCTCGAAGGCATGCTCGATTACCGCGAAGAGCAAGCGGAGTTGCAAATCAAAGACAACCGGCTGCGAATTCACGACCTCGTCCTACCCTTAAACGCGACTGTGAGCCAGCTCGCCGCCGTGCCTCGTGTCAACCTCACGGTGGCCAGCGACCATGTCCAGGCCAAACCCATATTCGACATTCTTTCGGTGTTCGGTTTGGCGCCGGCTGATACGGAGATTTCCGGCCCGCTTGAACTGCGCCTCACCGTAAACGGCCCATCGAACAGTCTGGTGACGCAAGTTTGGAGTAAGTTTCGCGACGTAAAAGTCGACGGCAAACGAGCGCTCAAAGGTTGGCTCAGCGGTGAAGTATCCATTAAGCTACCGCTCGGCGGCGGCGGCAACGCTGCTCAGCGACTGCAAGGCGATGGTAAACTCGACGCGCGCGACGGCGAGCTGACCAACGTCGATCTTATCGACAAGATCCAACGCGTCACCGGCATGATCGGCCTGTCGAAGCAGGCGCGCCGCGAAGCGACGACTTTTAAGACCCTAGAAAGCGAGTTCACAATCGGCGGGGGAGTTGCCGATTTCAAACGGCTCTACCTGGTGAATCCCCAATTGGAAGTGAACGGCCATGGAACCATGACGCTGGACCGGCCGGTCTTGGACATGAGGCTCGACGCCGCGCTTTCTTCCGCCGCTTCTTCGCGGTCGGGCCGAGGCAGAGCCGCTACTTTTTTCAAAGACAGCCAGGGGCGCGTGGTCGTGCCATTGAAAATCACCGGCCGGGTTGAAAGCCCTTCGGTGAGCCTCGATAGCGAAAGGGCGCTCAAGCGCGGCGTCGGCGGCAACGTTGAAAAAGGATTGGGGTCGTTTTTTAAAAATCTATTTCGCGGAAAATGAAATGCCGCTCGGCGCCGGCGCCAAGCGGCGGTTCAAAGTTCAACGTTTAATGTTTCGGAAATGTAACTTCGGACAAGTGGAACCTTGAACCCGTCAGGCAATCTCACGGCGCTCTTTAAATCTTGAACTTTGAACTTTGAACAGCCGTTTACGGCCGCTCCTCCGACAGGCTGAGAATCAAACTCTGCAGGCTCTTTCCTTTGAGAGTATCCGCAACCGATTGTTCCACGTCGAGCAACAACTCATCGATGGCGCTTTCTTCCTCGCCGATCGGACGCTGGGACGTCCTTCGTTCGCGGCGGTTGCGCACGCAATCCAGGATTTCCTTGATGCTGATCGTCTCGGGATCGCGACCGAGAACGAATGACTCTTCGTCGGCTAAGGCGAGCACGAGCCGGCAGCTTTGGAATGTCTCCATAAGTTCCTTCACCACACCGGATGGAATCCCCAGCCGGGCCGCGATATCGGAAACACTCAGGGGATCCAGGCCCCGGTAAAACCTGTCGCCGACGAGCAGTAAAATTTCGAGCGCGATCTTTTCCCGCCCTGCCAGCGTATTGGCGAGACTATCGCGGTCGCGGTGATAGAAGCGAATCGATTGGTGCGCGTGGGTCACTTGGGCGCCCAGCAGAACGATCACCCAGCCGACATGGAGCCAAAGCAGAAACAGCAATAGCACCGCGAAACTGGAGTATATGGCGTAATACTGTGTCGAAGACGCAACGAACGTGGCAAAGCCCCAGCCGACGGTTTGCCATAACAACGCCGCCACCAGGCTGCCGATCAATGCGGATTTGAGCCTCACCCGCGTGTTAGGGACAAAAATGTAGAAAAACGCGAACGCGCCCCAGAGCGTGAGATAAGGCACCAGGCGGAGCATGCCCAAGATCACGGTGCCGAAGGGCTCCAACGCCAGAAGCTGGCGCACGAAACTATGGCTCTGGAGTGTGGCCGTGATCGTCAACGCCGCGAAAACCAGCACGGGGCCCACCAGAATGACGCTTAAATAATCGCTGAACTTGCGCGACAACTTGCGCGGCGCCTTGACGTGCCAGATGTGATTGAAAGCTTCCTCAATGGTCCCCATCAAAGACATCACCGTAATAAACAACGTCACCAGACCGACGCTACCCAATGCGCCGGCCTTCATGCGGTCGACGAAGCCGATCAGGTGCGCCGTAATCTCCACTCCCTTTTCGCCCAATGGAGCGAGCGCCTCGGCGAGCACCGGTTCCATGCGGTTGTGCACGCCGAAACCTTTGAGGATGGAAAAGACCACCGCCAGCAAGGGCGCCAGCGAAAGTAACGTCTTAAAAGCGAGGGCCATGGCCTGGAGCTTGATCAGATTCTCGATGAAGTCGCGGCCCACCAACAGGCCAATTCGCAACCAGGTACGCAGTAACCGCTTGATGCCGCTGCGTTCCGACGGCTCGATTTCCCAAATCTGCTCTAAGACCCTGGTTTTGATGTCCTGAATTGACCGCCTAGCGTCTCTCGCGGGGGTATTCATTGAATGACGATGTACCGGCTTGAATAGCTTTCCATGAAGATATCTTGCTTCACCCGTGGAAGTCTAGCGGGCGGCGAAAATCGTGTTCGTTTCTCGTGCTCGTGTTCGTCCCAGCACGAGCACGAACCACGAACACGAGCCACGCTCCCAAGTATTTGACAAACAAGAACCTCTCTCTATATGCTCTGTCGCCATAAAGATTTATCGTCCGCGCCTCTGAACATTTCCGTTTGTGACTCAATCACCGACGCCAACTACTGATCTTCCATCGCCGCAACCGCGCCGCGCGCTCAATCTAGCCGGCCTGGTCGCATTGACCTTTTTCTGTGTCGCCGGTGGCGCCTATGGTTTGGAAGACGCCATCGGCGCCGCGGGACCGATGATCGTCCTGGTGGGAATATTGACTCTTCCCTGGCTCTGGAGCGTTCCCACGGCGCTCATGACCGCCGAGCTCGCAACAGCCATGCCGGAAGACGGCGGTTACGTCATCTGGGTAGAGCGAGCCTTCGGCCGCTTCTGGGGGTTTCAAGAAGGCTGGCTAAGCTGGCTCTGTAGCTTCGCCGACAATGCGCTTTATCCCGTGATGTTCGTGGACTATCTCGTGTATCTGAACGGCGACATGTCGCCTGCCGAGCGCTGGCTCATCGGCGTCGGTGTAATCAGTTTCGTCAGTTGGCTCAACGTCCGCGGCATCCGCGTCGTCGGTTTCAGTTCCGTTGTTTTTACGCTCTTGGTGCTCGCGCCCTTCGTGGTCATGGTCTGGTTGGGTGCACCCAGGGTCGAAACTGTCCACTGGTTCGCGCGCGCGGCGGTCATCGATTGGCCGCTTCTGTTGAGCACGCTCTTGTGGAACACATCCGGTTGGGATAACGCCGGCTGCTGCGCCGGCGAGGTGATCAGACCCGATCGCACATATCCGCGTGCCATGGCGCTCACGGTGGTGCTCGTAACCGCTGTTTATTTGCTGCCGGTGGCCGTCGGCGTGAGCGCCGACACCCGGTGGGCCAATTGGCAGGAAGGGCAACTTCCCAATATCGCCGCCGCCATCGGCGGCGGTTGGCTGGGCGCCTGGCTTGCCGCCGCCGGATTGATCAGCGCCGTGGGTCTATTCAACGCTTTACTTTGCACGTCGTCGCGGGTCTCCTACGCCATGGCGCGCCGCGCGATGCTGCCCCGGCCTTTGGCTGATTTGCACCCACATCATGCCACACCGGCCAAGAGTATTATCGTCAACGCCGGCGGCGTGGCGCTCTTGATTCCCTTTTCCTTCCAGGAGCTGATTCAGGTAGACATGTTTCTCTACGCCGTGGCGCTGTTGCTCGAATTCGCCGCGCTCATTTGGCTGCGCATCAAAGCACCGGGCATGGCGCGCCCCTACCGCGTTCCCTTCGGTATGCCCGGAGTCGTCGCCATCAGCATTCCGCCGGCGGCGCTTTGCCTGGCGAGCATTGCGATGTCTAGTGAAGTTACCAAATACGCCGCGCTGTTGGGCATCGGTATCGGCGTGGCTTTTTACTGGTGGCGATGCAGAACGAGTTCGGCGCATGAACCGGAGATCGCCCCGACGGTCTAACCCGGATTCACATGTGAGTGCGATGGCTAAGGCGCGCCCTCCGGATCGAAGGCTCGGAACTAGGATTACTCACCACAGAGGCACGGAGAGCGCAGAGACAGAAAAGAAATAAAAGGGGGCATAACGTTTGGCAATTATCACGCGAGACCCCGTATATAGACGGCTGCGGGAAATTGGATCCTGAGTGGACGCGACATTCGATCATAACTAGAAGAGCGATAATAACTAATCAACTCTAGAATTGACCCCCAAGTGGAAAAGGATGAGGGCTGAAACCGCACGGATGAGTTCGCCCTAGGCCACCCTCTTAAGTTCCAGCTTTTCGATTCGAGATCGCAAAGGCTTCAACTTCTGGATATGCACGTAAACTATGGGCTGGCCGTCCGCGGCGTGGGCTTTAGCCAGTTTGCGGCTCCACTGGTTGAACCTTGCGTCTTTCTCTAACTGCATGACTACAATCGCGTTCTTCGGGATATCATCCGCAAATTCGGGATGCTCGCGGACATAACGATTGAACTCTTTGATCAGCTCGCTATTCTTTTTCTCGTAGACGTTCACGGATGCCCTCCGGCTAGGAAAGTTAAACGATACCGCTCCCAATTTTCGTCTAGATCTTCATCCGCGAAGGTGAGCGCCTCTTCGTAGCTGAGATCAATCTCTTCTTTTTTCTGCCTGCCCTTGAGATCGAAGGAATCTCTGTGGACAAATTTATGGGAGCAATCGTAGCGAACAAGCTATCGCAAGTGTGCGCAGTCAGGAACCCGGCAATCCGTGCTTCCCTAAATTGTTTGCGATTTTGGAGCGGACCGAAATCCGTCACGAAGCTTGATCCACCGGCGCTACGACTTTCAACCCGGAGACATGGGCGGCAATTCGGCGAAATTCCTGGCGATTACTGGTGACCAGCGTTGCCCCCATTTGCCTTGCCGTCAGCGCGATCAGCAGGTCGTTGCTAGGACCCAGCCGGTCGGCCAACCCGGAGCCGTCGCCGTAAAGCGTGCGGAACAATCGCCCGGCGTCGTCAAACATCGCGGGCAACGGAGCGATAACCCGCCCCGTTGGAAAAGCAGCCTGTACACGTTCCACTGCCCTCTTGCGCCGGGGCGTATCGGCGCCGAGGCGGAGCTCCATGAGCACAACAGCCGAAAGAAAACGGACGCTATTACTCACCCCGCCGAAAATCCAACCCGGATGGAGATCAGCGCGCAGGTAATCTATAAAGACGTTGGTATCGAGCAGCACCTTCCCGGTTACTGATACGGCCATGGACGTCGATCGCCTTTCAAGCTTCCCTCCAACGGCGTCATGGCGGCAAGGATTTGCTGCTCTTCCATGAGGAGGGAGAGCGCCCGATCGATGGCCTCTTGCTCCGATGCCACGCCAAAGTACCGCTTGGCAAAGTTGATCTTTTTTTGGTCGAGTTTGAGATGTTTGTGTTTAAAGGCGGCGCCACCCATCTTCAATCTCCTTCATGTACATGGTATGTACCTGACCCTACCATGTCCAGCACCGGGGCTCAATCTCATCGGGCGCTTACGATTTTTGAAATTCCCGAAACGTCGAAATGAGCGGTTTTTTAACGTTGCTGGCAGCGCGATGGAACTAATGGGGGCACGGATTTGGCCTACTGGCAGATGATGTCGTTGCGTGACGGACGCCTTCGCGGGCGTAATTTAGAGCGAAACGGCTGGAATGGATAGAGTCCGGTGCGGCTTCTCGTTACGCTCGAAGATGCCGTGATAAACAACATCCATCCTTTTCAACACGTCAGGCCTGAAATACTTCTCGCCGCACTGGCCGCAGACACCCGCGGGCACGTTACTTACCACCATCAGATGTGTTTCACGGCGATAGTCGTAATCGATGATCCGCTCGACCACCTCTCCCCCGCAGTAGCTGCAATCCGCGTAAAGGTTCATGACCGGCCTCCCCTGGTTCTCGGATCAATCCACTTCGGTGCCGTCGGTGTATAAACAGTTATAAGCCTAAGCATCCTTTGAGTCTCAGTTTTCATCGTGGCCCATCCCAGGACGGCATGGAGCGGGCGACTTCCGATAAAACTCAGCACCAAGCAGCTTTCTCCCCGTGGATCGTCAGGATAATCTTCCAGCAATTCTCCATGCTCGACGATCGCGGCTTCGAGCTGAATTAGATCCAGATCTTCTTCCAGCCTTTCCTGTTGGGCATGAAAGCTAACCTCATATTTTCCTTCTCGGAGGAGTTGCTGGATCTCCCGTAGATCCATAAGGCATTCTACGTAATGGGTGCCAGGACATCAACCACGGGTGTTTCCGAGGGCAGGTCTTGTATCTTGCTCCTCGTCAATCGGAAACGCGCGTTTGCTGAAGAAAACAGGGGGACGTGATCGTGATTCGTGCTCGTGACTCGTCCCCGAGAGATTTGGCCGCGGGGCCGTTCCAAACGTTCCACGGCTGTCGCCGGTTCAAGGCCTGTCGCCGGTTCAAAGTTCAACGTTTCAAAGCAGAAGCCCGTTCCAGTCGCTTCAAACGTTCCAGAAGTTTACCCAGAGTTCAAGCAAAGGGTTCAACCGCGGCCCTTCGATTTTTCTTCGCGGCGCTCAGGACAGGCGCTTGGTTCAAAACGTTGAATTACGAACACGCTCACGCTTCACGAGTACGTTCGTGCCACGGTCTTTGGAATTCTCAAAACGTCAAAATGAACGGCGACTAGCGCCGCCCGTAGGCCGCGGCTTTCTCTTCTACCAGAAAACCGATTTTTCGGCGCTTTGGGGTCGGTGGCGCCATAAGCTCCCGAATCGCATCAAAAATCACTTGAATCTGCTCGTCGTATTTGTTCTCAAGCCCGTTCCAACCGTTCCAATC
>DASWHT010000434.1:0-7321 GCA_036398075.1 Binatia bacterium
CTGATAATTGACCGGCTTGGTCAAATGTACGTCGAAGCCCGCTTCTTTGGTGCGGCGGCGGTCTTGCTGTTGGCCCCAGCCCGTCAAAGCGATCAAAATAATGTTCTTGCCCCAGGGCTGTTGGCGGATTTTGCTCGCCGCTTCGTAGCCATTTAATTTCGGCATTGCGATATCGAGAAGCACGATATCAGGGTGAAATTGCGCCGCGGTATCGACGGCTTCAAGACCATCAAGGGCGACCCGCACATCGTTGCCGTCCTGTCGCAGCAGGCGAGCGAGCAGTTGCGCCGATTCCGGAAAGTCATCGGCGACTAATACCCGGCGCTGTCCCGTGGCCTGCGGCTTGGCGCTGTAGATTCGTTCGACATCACGCGACGCCGGCGACGGACTGCCGATCACCGGAAGCCGCACAATAAACTCGCTGCCTTGGTTAAGCCCAGCGCTTTCTACTGCCACGGAGCCGCCGTGTATCGCCACCAACCGGTTTACCAGCGTGAGCCCCAACCCGAGCCCTCCCTCAGACCGGGCGAAAGATCGATCCGCCTGAAAAAACAGGTCAAAGACCCGGTTCAAATCCTCCGCGGCAATGCCAATGCCGGTGTCTGTGACCCTTATACAAATCTCATAGCCATCACACTCGACTGAGAGACCGATGCGGCCTGACCTCGGGGTGTACTTGGCGGCATTGTTGAGCAGGTTCATGATCGCTTGCGTCAGCCGGATTTTATCGCCTGACAGATACACCGGCTCCGTCGGCATGTTAAGCGTAAATATATGCCCGCGCTCGTTCATCAGAGGGCGGCACGATTCCACTGCCCCATTAATGATCTCGGAGAGGTGCAGGTCTTCCTTGCGCAGCTCGAGTTTATCACGGGTAATCCGGCTTACGTCGAAAAGATCATCCGTCAAGCGGGTCAGATAATTTACCTGCTTGTCGATGATGTCCCGGCCCCACCCGATTTCGGAATCCGTCGCCGCCGGCGACTGTAGCAGACTCACAACGTTGCGGATCAGGCCCAAAGGATTTCTCAGTTCGTGGGCCAAAGTGGCCAGGAATTCGTCTTTGCGGCGGTCGGCTTCACGCAAAGCCATCCCGCTCTGGCGCAGAGCATAGTCGAGACGAAGCCGTTCCGCGGCCAGCCAGGTGCGTTCGGCCACGGCGCCGACCAATGCCGCCTCCCTTTCGCTCCACTGGCGCGGTTCTGGCGCCGCGAGAAACAGACAGGACGCCAATCGTCCATCTCGGAGCAGCGGGGCGACGATCAAGGCCCTGATCCCCGCCCGGTCGAAGCCATTGCCGTTGGGCGCGGCGCGTTCATCGCCCGTGGCATCATTGACAACAATCGTTCTTCCCGCCTTTCCGTCGTCAACAATTGCCGCGCCAAATTGCTTGAGAGGGTAGGTGCCCGCCAGCGACCGCGCGTGGCGGCGGTAGTCGCGTTGTACCAAGAGCCGGTCGTGTTCAATATCGATTTCCGCGAAGCCGCAGCGGCCCGCGCCGAGGTGCTCCCCAAGACCTACGGCAATGGCCCACATCATCTCATCTGGATCGGCGGCGACCCTGATGCACTCACCGACGTCGAGCAAAAACATAGTATCGGCTTCGGCTTGTTTGCGGTCGGTGATATCCCGGACCGCAACATTGACGCCCATTACCGCGCCGTTTTCATCTCTGACCGGGTGATAGCTGGCCAACCAGTGGCGCTTTTCATTGGGACGGGCAACCGTGGCGCCCTCAACTTCCACGTCAAGTACCGGCCTCCCCGTATTGATGACGCGCCGGTAATGTTCCTCACCCGCGTCGGCCAGCTCCGGGGAGGCTTCACGCACCGTCTTGCCGAGACAAAAATCCGGCGGATGGCCGTGCATTTCCGCGAGGGTATTGTTCATTGCCAAATAACGGAGCTCGCGATCGACGAAACAGAGACCCACGGGGGCCGACGCGTAAGTGGTTCTCAGCTGCGCGAGACGCCCGTAAGCGACGCGCTCGCTCGCTCGCAACGCTTCCACGTCGCGCGTGTGGCGCAGTGCCACAACGGCAACGGTCCAAAGCACGATCACGGACAAGCTGTGATTAAGGATGCGCAACCATTCGGGCGCTCCGGCAACCGCCGGCGCAAGAACGTAATCAGGAATCGCCAATAATGTGCAGGTTACCGCGACCAGGAATTTATCGCGGCGCCGGGGTAAAGCGACCACGAACAATAACGCCGCGACATAGTACATCGGTATCGCCAGGTCGATTGGGACCCAGACGTCGGCCAGGAAAAGCGCGACCACGAGCAGCGCTGGCAAGAAGCGAAAGGACGACGCAGCAAAACGAGACATTGCTCTAAGTGAGCGCATGCTCATTCGATTCGCTGTCGGCATGAAATTCATCAACAGGTCCGCTATTTTGCAAGGTTACCGGGGCAGTTTCTTTGAAAGTGCACACTGTACCAAGCTTGTCCATGGCGCACAAGTAAAATTAGTCTCGCGCGACCCTATAATTGGAAAAAAATCGCGACAATCGCGGTATTCAATCCCGGGGATTTGACCCGAGTGGACGGGCCGCGACAGGTCTTTTCGAGGGCGTCGCAGCTTGACAAGGCGGCGGGCGCGGATGATAGATGGCAAGATAATAATTGAAACGGAGAATCGGATGGCGAGCAACAAGTACTATCGCGATTTTCGCGAACATCTTAAGGCCGTCGAAGAGCGCGGTAAGTTAATCCGCATCCAGCGCGAGATCAATAAAGACACCGAGCTCATGCCACTGGTGCGCTGGCAGTTTCGCGGCCTCGACGAGACGCAGCGCAAGGCGTTTATGTTTGAAAACGTGGTGGACGGCAAGGGCAAACGCTACGATATGCCGGTGACGGTCGGGACCTTGGCTGCGACCACGGAGATTTATGCCATCGGGATGATGTGCAATCCAGACGAGATCCACGAACGCTGGACCCAGGCGCAGATGCATCCGGTCAATCCCGTCAAAGTAAGCGCCGGACCCGTACAGGAAATCGTGCGACAGGGTCGAGACTTATTGAGCGGTCACGGACTCGACATGATCCCCGTGCCGATTTCCACGCCGGGGTTCGACAACGCGCCCTATTTGACATCGGCCAATTGGATTACCAAAGACCCGGAAACCGGCATTTACAATATTGGCAACTATCGCAGCCAGATAAAAGCGCCGGACCGCGCCGGCGGTTTCTTTATGGCGCAACATATGGGGCTGCATTGGCGCAAGTGCAAGGCGATGGGGAAGCCGCTGGAAGCCGCCATCGCCATCGGCGTGAGTCCGAATATTGCCTACGCGGCGACGGCGAAGATTCCCTACGATTTCGACGAGTACCGGCTCGCGGGCGGCTTGGCCGGCGCGCCGGTGGAGGTCATGCAAGCCAAGACCGTCGACTTGCTGGTTCCAGCCACGGCGGAGATCATTATTGAGGGGATCATCGCAACGGATTCTATCGAACCGGAAGGCCCCTTCGGCGAGTATCCAGGCTACATGGGACACCGCAGCGTTTCACCCTATTTACAGGTGAGCTCTATCACGCACCGGAGCGGCGCGATCTATACCGCGCTCATGAGCCAGTTTCCGCCCAGCGAGTCGAGCAAAATCAAACATACGGGCACGGAAAAAATCATCTACAAGTTTTTACGCCACGATAGCGGCAATTCGGCGGTCATCGACGTCGCGCTCCATGACGAAGTGAGCGGCAGCGGCCAGAACTATTGTGTTATCAAAATGCGCAATGCGACCAAGGCCGACGCCTGGCGAGCATTGAATGCCAGCGCCGGCTTTACTGGAAGCTACGCCAAGATCTGCGTGGCGGTGGATGAAGATATAGACATTCGCGATCCCGCTATGGTCAACTGGGCGATTTGTTTTAACGTTCGCCCTGACGAAGACGTATCGATTGCCAAAGGAAAATCGCCGGGCCTAGACCCGTCGTCGCACCCGCCGGGGATGGACAGCCTTCAGGCGCGCATGACGTCGGTCAGCGCGCTATTGATCAATGCCGTCCGCCCTTGGCCCTACACGCCGGTGTCCTTGCCGCGCAAAGAATTCATGGAGCGGTCCAAGAAGATTTGGGAAGAACTCGAACTGCCGCCGCTCCAGCCGCGCATGCCCTGGTACGGCTACAGCCTTGGCGCGTGGACAGAAGAAGACGAAGCAGAAGCCAGTCTGGCGGTCAAAAGCGAATATTTCGCAACCGGCAAGAAACAGATGGGACAGCGACAGAAGCCCTAATATAGTTCAAGGTTCAATGTTCAAGTTTCAAAGTCAGGGATTGTGCTTATGCGGTTCTTAAATCTCCTCCGAATACCTTGAACTTTGAACGGGATGGAAGGCAAAACAGCCCCAGTTATTCGCTCGTCGCCACGCATGTTCAAGCTACCGGGCATCACGACAACACCTTTCCCTTAACAATGACTTTCGATCTTACGCACCTACTCGTCGGCGCCGCTTTGCTATTCGCCTCTTTCGTCAAAGGCGCTACCGGATTAGGATTCCCTTTGATTGCGACGCCAACCGTGGCGCTCCTGCTCGATATTCGCACCGCGGTCACGATTCTCATCCTGCCAAACCTTTTTATGGATTCGGCCCAAGTTATCCGCGGCGGGTTTCCTTATGACGTCTTGCGGCGCTTCGCGGGCTTGATTGCGCCAACCATTATCGGTGTTTTTCTGGGCACCATGGTTCTCGTCAAGCTGCCGCTATGGATGCTTAATTTTTGTCTCGGCGTGATGGTTGTGATTTTCGTGTTATCCAGCTTGCTGAGATTTGATTTCACGATTTCAACCCGCGCGGAGAAAGTTCTCGGGCCGGTGTGCGGCTTGATTAGCGGCTTTCTCAACGGCATGACCAACGCCGCGGGGCCCACCCTAGCGATATATCTCTACAGCCTCAAGCTGGAGAAGCGGACTTTCGTGAAGTCCATTGCGACCATCTTCGTTACTACGAAAATCACCCAATTGGTTGCCATCTCGACCTGGAATCTTTTCAACTGGCACACGATCACCCTATCGATTCAAGTATTATTGTTTACCCTGGCGGGGTTCTATGCAGGAATGAAGATCCAGGACCGGGTCAACCAACAAACGTTCAATCGCGGTTTGAGGGTACTGTTATTGCTAATCGGTGTGATCCTGATTTGGCGGGCGGTCACGCAGAACGGCTGACCCCCAATCTCTATCCCCAAAGCGCTTGCACCGTGCTAACCAGGAGTTGCAATTTTCGCCGTTGATCTTCGGCGGCGATGCGGTTGCCGATAATCGAAGATGCAAAGCCGCATTGGGGGCTGAGCCCCAATCTTTCCATGGGAACGTATTGGTTGGCTTCGATTACGCGCTGCTTTAGGAGTTCCGACGATTCGAGTTGCGACTTTTTTGTCGTTATCAGTCCCAGCACAACGAACTTATCGTCTGGCAAGTCGCCGAGCGGTTCATAGGAGCCGGAGCGGGCGTCGTCATACTCCAGTAACAGCCTTTGCGCCTTTAGCTTCTGAAAGAGTTGGCGGCTGATCGCCTCATACCCTCCCGCCGACAGCCACCGGCTGCCTTGATTGCCGCGTCAGATGTGAAATCCAAAGGTTACGCTCGGAAAACCGCTCATCACGGCATTATCCAGGTCAATTCCTAGTGACAACCATCGATCAATGCTCCAGCCTTGGTTTTCATAGAACCTTCGGGGCTGGGGAGCGAGCAGAAGGCCGTAGTGCGGCGCATCGATTTGAACGTAAGTGGCTCCAAGCCGGGTTAGTTCCGCCACTTCGTCGCGCAGGATTTGCACGATGTCGGCAAAAAGGCTCTCGAGTGTCGGATAAGCTCCTTTGGAATATTCCGCGGACCAAAAGTTGGCCCACAGTCCGGGGCTGGGCAGCGTGAGCTTTGGGATGCGGCTGGTTTTGGACTTCAGGTAAACGAATTCATCAACGGACAAATATCGCCGGCGCTTGAGTTTACTGATGACGCCTAGTCGCGATGGCCGGGATGTGCGGTGAACTCCTTCGTCATCATGCCAGTCTCCCCAAAGAAAGGCGTCTAGATCATGTTCGCCAAAGCCGTCCACCGCGGCGGTCATTTGGCTCTGAAAGGATTGTCGCCGCATCTCCCCGTCGGTGACGACTTCTAAACCGATGCTCTCTTGCAGCGCAATGGCGTTATCGACGGCGCGATCTTCGATTGCTTTGAATCGGTCCTGAGTGATGGCTCCGGCGGCGAGTTGCTTTTGAGCTGCCAGCAGCTCCCGAGGCCGAAGCAGGCTGCCGATGATATCAGCGTGTGAGAACATATTCTCTTACTAGCAACTCGAAACTAGGCCAGTCCGATACCGAACGCAACTACGCAACCCCAGATTTGATTCGTAGACTTTTTTTCCCATTTCCCCCAAAAACACTGAAAATTTTCTTGTCAGCTGCTCCAATTCATATTAACATTACGGACAATGGTTCCTAAAAAAATGTTTTTCACAAAAGGAGTCGGCGTTCACAAAGAAAAGCTGGCCTCCTTTGAGTTGGCGCTGAGGGCTGCCGGCGTGGCTCACTGCAATTTAGTTCTGGTTTCCAGCATCTATCCCCCAGGCTGCAAGATTATCTCCAAAGACGAAGGACTGAAGCTCTTACGGCCCGGGGAGATCGTATTCGCAGTTTACGATCGAGAAAGTAACAACGAGCCAAATCGTCTTGTTGCAGCTTCCGTAGGCGTGGCCATCCCAGCGGATTCATCGATGCATGGCTATCTTTCCGAGCATCATTCGTTTGGTGAAACCGATGAAAAGGCCGGGGAGTATGCAGAGGACCTAGCCGCCAGCATGCTCGCGACTACATTGGCGATTGAATTTGATCCTGAATTGGATTGGGACGAGCGAGAGCACCTTTTTAAGATGTCAGGAAAGATCGTCCGTACGAGCAACATCACTCAGTCTGCTGTCGGCAATAAGGATGGGCTCTGGACGACTGTATTCGCGGCCGGAGTTTTTATCAATGACGACAACTCGTCTGTCGAGACCGGACCGTCTCAAGGGGATGCGGCTTGTAGTAATGAAATTTTGAACCAGGACGAAGCCTCAAGACAGGTGCCAGAAGCTCGCGAGCCCCCGCCTCGCCGTCCTGAAGAATCGTTCAAACAAAGTGACGAAAAAACCGGACCTCAACTAAATGCAACTCACGAGCAGCAGGAAGTGAAAAAAGCTCTATTTCGAGTTGCGCAACAGAAAGTAGCGCCTTCACCAGGAGACAAAGACACTCCCACCGCCGCCGAAGACCGCGTCCTCAAAACAGGGCACTCTAGACTTTCAAAGCCTCTTTGACGTTTTGTTTCTCTACCTTCGCCG
>DASWHT010000435.1:0-6181 GCA_036398075.1 Binatia bacterium
ACGTCAGCTGGTTGCGTAGCCGGTAAGCTGACTGATCGATAAGCTCTCTTTTTTCGTCGGTCATGGACGGTGTCTCCTAATTAGATTCTCACCAGTAGGCAGAAAGAACGAACTCAAGACAATTAACCACAAAGGGCACAAAGAACTCATAGGGCGCGAAGCGCGCAAGATAAAATTTTTCCGTCCTTTGCCCTTTGACCTTGCTCAAGGTAATGAGCGAGTCGAACCACATTCTTTGCGGTTAAATCGTTCCGCGCCCCCTCTTTAATTCTCCCCCGGCGACGGGGGAGAAACTTTTGTGACCTTTGTGCTCTTTGTGGTTAAATTTCTTCTTCCCTTTGGTTGCGGGGTTGTAACTCTGCTAATCGGCGGAGATTCAAAAACCTGCCTTGACACCTTTCGGCGTTTCAACTACAGGTCCGGGGAGCAACCCTTATCATGGGGAGGTGAGTCGATGCGCATTGAGAAGGGTGATTGGTGCGCCGTCATTATTGGTTTAATTCTGGTTTTCTGCGGTGGGGCTCACGGGGCTGAGGCCAAGCGGTCGCCGGAATGGGACAAAGCCATTGGGGCGGCGAAGAAGGAAGGCAAGATCGTGCTCGCGATACCACCGGCGAGCGAATTGCGCAAAGAAATGGAAACGGTGTTGCGGCAAAAATTAGGCCTCGAAGCTGAGTTGGTGCCGGCGCCGGGGCCGAAAAACGCAAGCCGGATCGCCGCGGAACAGAAGGCCGGAGTGCGCTATTTCGACGCCATCATCTGCGGCACCGGCACTGCGGCGGGTCTCACCCACGACGGCATGCTCGAACCCATGGAGTCATTCTGGTTTGTTCCCGAGGTCAAAGATGCCAAACAGTGGTGGGGCGGCCATATCTGGGAAGATAACGTCAGCACGCATAAATTCCTTTATTCATTCTTGGCGGATGTCAGCACTCATGGCGTGTGGTATAACACCAGCCTGGCAAAGCCGGAAGAGTTGCGCGCTTTCGACGACTACCTCAATCCGAAATGGAAAGGCAAGATCGGCTTCAGCGACCCGCGCGTGCCGAGTTCCGGACAATCCATCTGGTCTTTCATGTGGGAGCTCAAAGGCGAGGAATTTCTGAAAAAACTGGTGCAGCAGGAGCTGTTCATCACCCGTGACTTGCGCCAACTCGCCGATGCCCTGGGCAAAGGTAAAGTCGTGATCGCTTTTGGTTTGGGGCGAAGTCAGACCGATCCTTTCATCAGCGCGGGATTGCCGCTCAAACCGGTGCCGGCGCCGAAAGAGGGTTTGCCGGCGAGCAATAGCTTCGGCGTGATCGGCATCGTGAAAAATCCGCCGCACCCCAATGCCACTAAGGTCTTTATTAACTGGTTCTTGAACCGAGAAGGGCAAGATTGGTACGGCAAGATCATGGAGAACGGATCACGCCGTCTCGACGTCGATACCAAATGGCTGAAAGAGATCGGCGTCACCGCGGCCAAGGACGTTCTGTCAGTACAAGATTATCACCGGCTGAGAAATCACCTGGAAGACAAGTACACCAAAGTTAGAGTTCCGGCCGGCCGGTTTGCCGAGACGATTCTGAAATAAGCGAACAGTTTGTCTAAATTTCTGGAGGCAAAAAATGAAACTTCCGAAAGTTCTTTTTGCGGCCGTTATCACGGCGACCTTCGGTTTGTCGTCGGTTGCGGTTTCCCGATCGGCGTCGGTGGAAGAAATCGCTCTTTATAACAAGCCCGACCGCCAAAAGATGTTCGTCGAGGGAGCGAAGAAAGAGGGCAAGTTGTCGTGGTACACATCGTTGATCGTCGATCAAGTCGTGCGGCCGGTCAAGGAAGCATTCGAAAAGGAATATCCTTTTATCCAGATCGAATACTTTCGCGGCAATTCGGAACGCATCGTGCAAAAGATGTTCAGCGAATACCAGGCGAAAAAGTATGACGTGGACATCGTTGACGGGACGGTGACCGCGCCGATGGTAAAGAAGGCAGGTTACTTACAGCGGTTTTATTCGCCGCATCTCGCGGAATATCCGGCGGAGCTAAAAGACCCGCAGGGCTATTGGGCGGTGAGCAATGTTTATTACTTCGCCCTTGGATACAACACCAGCATGGTCAAACCCAACGAGGTTCCGAAGAGCTACGAGGACCTGCTCAACCCGCGCTGGAAAGGACAGATGATGTGGTCCACCAGCCGCGGCTCGGGGGCGCCGATGATGATCGGCAATATTTTTCAATCCATGGGGCAAGAAGCCGGGAAAGCCTATTTGCAGAAGCTCAAGGCGCAGAATGTGGCCAAGACCACGGCGAGCAATAGACAATTGCTCGACCTCGTGATCGCTGGCGAGTACCCGCTGGCCCTGCACATCTTCAACCATCACGCTCATATCAGTAAGTCCAAGGGCGCGCCGGTGGATTGGCATGCGCTGGAGCCAGCGTCGGCGACGATCAATACGATTTCGCCGGTCACGAGATCGCCCCATCCGCACGCGACGATGCTTTTGATCGATTTCATTTTGTCGGACAAAGGGCAAAAGGTTTTTCAAGCCGTCAACTATTTGCCGTCTCATCCGAAGATTCCCGCGAAGCAGGCGGATCTCAAGCCCGGCGGCGGGCGGTTCAAGAGGGCGCTCTATTTCACCCCCGATTCACATTTGAATGAGGGTAACGTGTGGGCGGAGTATTTCGAGAAGAATTTTCTGAAGTAAACGGCATGGCGAAATCACGGCGGCATTGCGCGGAGCCCGTATTCGCGAGCTTTTTACCTTGACAATAACTGGTTACTCGGACTAGCTTCGCCCCAGTACTCAAGCCCCATGGAGTATCAGCCCAAGCGCAACGACGCCGATATCATTGACCGCACGATTTCTGAAATAAGCTCCGGCGGGACCCGTGGCTAAGCAGCAATCATCACAAGCGTATGATCTCCGGTTGAAAGCGGCTCAAACGCGCGCCTTCCAGCGCCTTTTCGCGTTGAGCGGCGTCTCCGCCGAAACCTGGGTATTGATCATAGTGGCCTCAGTGACGGCCTATTTGGTCCTGCCGCCGCTCGTCTCGGTCATCCAGACAAGTCTTTTCACGGTAAAGCTCACGGGAGAGTTGGACGAGTTTACTTTCCGTTATTATGAAGAGCTGCTGCGCGAGCTGAAGGTCATCGGCCCGTTTCTCAACACGCTTTATTTTTCCGTCGGCAGCGCATTGCTGGCAACCGCGCTCGGCGGCGCGGTCGCGTGGATCGTCACCCGCACCGATGCGCCGCTGCGGGGACTTGGTTACTTTACCGCGTTCGCCTCCTTCGGCACGCCGTTTATTCTTTACACCATCGGCTGGCTGCTGCTCCTGGGCAGAGCCGGGCCGGTAAACTTCTGGCTTAAAGCGCTTTTCGATCAAACCACGCCGGTGTTGAACGTCTACTCCATGTGGGGGATGACCTTCGTCGAGGCCGTGCTCTGGTCGCCCTTCGTCTTCCTCATGCTCGCGGCATCGTTCCGTTCCATGGACCCGTCTTTGGAAGAAGCGTCGGCGGTCTGTGGCGCCCGCCTCTCGCAGACACTCCGGCGTGTTTCGCTCAGGCTCATGCTGCCGGCGTTTTTCTCGGTAATACTCCTGATATTTATCCGCGCCTTCGAGTCCTTCGAGATTCCAGCGCTGGTCGGCCTCCCCGGCGACATCCGCGTGCTGACGACGTCGATTTATCTCGACGCGCAAAAAATGCCGCCGCAGTATGGCAGCGCCGGGGCTTTCTCCGTGCTGTTGATGCTGGTGGTGGCAGGGACGCTATATCTCTACTTTCGCGTAACCCGGGAAGGGGACCGGTTTCATACTGTCACCGGAAAAGGCTACCGGCCCGCGGTAATTCGTCTCGGCCCCTGGCGTTACGTTGCCGGCGCCGGATTACTGCTCTATTTTTTCGTGCTTCTGGTCTTGCCCTTTTTGATCATCTTGTGGGCGTCGTTGTTGCCCTTCTACATGCAACCGTCATTGGAGGGGATTGCGAAGTTCACGCTAAAAAACTACATCACCGCGCTTAACTATCCGAAGATCACCGACTCCATAAAAAACAGCGTCGTCCTCGGGCTTGGCAGCGCCAGTTTCGTGATGATCCTGACCCTGTTCGCCTCGTGGATTTTGGTGCGAACCAAAATACGCGGGCGCTGGCTGCTCGATTTTTTAACGACGCTGCCGCTCTTGTTTCCCGGCATCGTGATGGGACTGGCAATTCTCAGGTTTTATCTCTTCGTGCCCATACCGGTATACGGAACACTCTGGATACTGTTGATAGCCTACGCCACCCGCTACATTCCCTACGGCATCCGCTACACTCATTCCGGCCTGTTGCAGCTGCACAAGGAATTGGAGGAGGCTTCCTACGTTTCCGGCGCGTCATGGTTTAACTCCATGCGCCGGATTATTCTGCCGCTGATTACGCCGTCGTTTCTAGGCGGATGGATATTCGTTTTTCTACTGTCCGCAAAAGAGCTATCGATGTCCGTGCTGCTGGTCAGTCCGCAAACGCCGGTCGTGTCCGTTGCCATCTTCGAACTCTGGGAAAACGCGCAAATCGGTGAGCTGGCGGCTTTCGGCGTGATCTGGACGGTGATCCTGGTCGCCGTTGCGATCCTTTACTACGCCTTCGCGCGCCGCTACGGCATCCAGCAAAGTTAGTTCACGGTTCAACGTTCAAGGTTCCAAGTTTGAATCCGAAACCGCAAGTTCGAGTCATTGAACTTTGAACCTGGAACATTGAACGGATTGAATGATCCGGGCCAGCAGCCTGCTGGCGGTTTAGACGCGGGTCCCCAACCATTTCCGCGATATGCCGACTGACGAACGTAAAGTTGCCGAGCTAATCGCCTCCACATCGGTAAACACGGTCAACGACGTCATTTCACTCCTGGGCGCGCTCGACGGCGAACTGGTCAATGAAGATGGTCTCAAATGGTTCAACTTGCTTTATATTGCAGTGTCGGAAGGAGTCCGGGACCGGTCAGGCGGGGTGCAGTGGGAAAATCCCAAGTGGTTGGAGCGGCTCGACGTAATATTCGCAAAACTGTATTTTGCCGCCCTTACGCATTGGCACTCCGACCGTGGCCGCACGGCGAGATCCTGGTCGCCGCTGCTTGAATTACGAGACAAGCGGGGCATCATGCGGGTACAGTTCGCCTTGGCCGGGATCAACGCGCACATCAATCACGACTTGCCCATTGCCTTGGTACAAACCGGCAAAGAACTTCGCCTTGCGCCAAAGCGCGGCAACCGCGAACACCGAGACTTCGATAAGGTTAACGCGATTATCGAGGCCGCGCAGGAGAAAGCGAAACAATTCATCGCGACGGGAATCGTCGGCCTCATCGACGAAGATCTGGGCCGGCTCGATGACCGCATCGCTAACTTCGCCGTGCGCAAGGCGCGCGAAACCGCCTGGTCGAATGCAGAGATTCTCTGGCGCTTGACCCGCGCGCCGGCGCTGCGCGACGATTTTCTCACCAATCTGGATCGCCTGGTCGCCCTGGGCAGCCGGGGCTTCTTGGCTCCCGTCTGATCGGTTAACGGGTTAAACCGCCTGGCATGATTGCCGATTTCCCTCCTGGATGGCGCCGCCGGCGACTGTGGCGCAAAAGTCCAGGAGAACCACGATGAAGAATTCATCTCTGCGAGTTACTTGTCAGTTCATTCTGTTATTGGGAACGACGGGGCTTGTTCAAGCGCAAAACGCCGAACAGGAACGCGTGTTTGCCGCGAGCCTGGTGGACGCCATCAACAGCAAGAGCGTCGAGCGCCGCAAAGCGTTGATGCATCCAAAGGCGCTTGTCTGTCAACATCATAACGGTGACTCTATGACCGATGAAATGATCAAGCGTCAGACTCGCTACGCGGTACCCGCCGATTACAAGTGGCGAGTCACCAAATTCCCGGCGGGAGAAATGCCATTTTTCGCCGACAAGTTCGACTACCCGGTGCGGCCAACGCACCGGTTGCAAATCGATTTTACGGCGGCGCGAGACAAAACTACGATGATTCTTTTGCAATTGGTATACGAGGGGAATCGTTTCCAAGAAATTACCGGGTGTCCTAAACCAGAGACCGTCGAAGCGGCGCTTATCGCGAGGCAGGAGCGCGAACGGCGGGCGACGAAAGTCGCGGAACTCGTCGCCACGATCGCGCCTGAACTGAAGCAGACCGTCGTGAATCTTTA
>DASWHT010000436.1:0-7775 GCA_036398075.1 Binatia bacterium
CGCGTAGAGGTCAACTATCGAGGCATTTTTCAGAAGAACCTCGGCAAAAAGATCGGCAGCGACATCGTCATGATCGCCAGCCGAATGGGCCAGAAGGCTTTTTCCAACGGGCGCTACAGCGATTCGCCGGAAAGAAACGGCATCCCGTGCAAGTATTTCGCCTTCGTTTCCCCGGACCTCGCCGAGGAGGAATTGGAAGCGGAGTGCGGCGCCAAACTCGAGATCGACGAGGCCAACATCTCGGTGGTCCTGGACGACACGATGTGCAAGGGCGTCGAGCCCTGGGGATGGCACGGCATCCGCCCCATCAATGAAAGGGTGGTCAAGGACGGCTGCCTCCTCGTAGTCTCCAATAAAAAACCTGAAGAGCTGCTAAAGTTTATCGGCAAGAAGCCTTACAACTACCGCATAGCGATCCTGGATGGAGACGCCAGCCTAGCCGGGCTTTGGGTCAATAAAGATGACATGACGCACGAGCGGATCCTGGGCGGCATCGCCGCCATCGATCCGACGCTCATCAGCATCGAGGCCGTGGAAGCTTATCTGTTGGACAAAACCAAGCAGAAACACCGCGCCGAGGCTGCGCGCGCGGCATACGAGTCGCTGAGGCAGGAGGCCAAGCCGCTCAGAGTGAAGGTGGTAACTCCCAACGACGGAATCGTGTGGACACATGAGATTCCCGTGCTGCCCAAGTGGTTCGAGATGGCCGAAGGCGCTGTGGTTCCGGCGGTGAAGCGCGGCTTTGAGATGGGCCCCAGAGGACAAACGAGAAACCCCGGCTTCAAGCGCGGCACCACCAAGACGCAGAGACCCGCAGTCAGGTTCGATCTCTGCACCAAATGCACGCTGTGCTGGGCCGAATGCCCGGATGAGTGTTTCGATCCGACCACGGACGGCTTTTACGACATCGACTATCAGTATTGCGTGGGTTGCGGGAAATGCGCCCAAGTATGTCCCGTTAAAGAGTGCATCGTCATGGTGGATGAGCTTCGATTCGAGGACGACTCCAGTCCGTGGGAACACTGGAAGAAGGACTCCAACGACTACATTCAGTGGGTAGAGGACAAAAAGGGCAAAGACCGGGTTTCTTACCCCTTCGTCACTGGCAAAGGCATCACCGTTACTGAGGGAGAAGTCATGCCCGAGGGAAAGATAGTGCCCGCTAGAAAAATCGAGGAGGTCGAAGTATGAGTGTCGCAGTCGCAACAGCTAAATCAGATCTATCAGGTGTCTACGAGCGGGAAGACCTTTTAAACGGCTGCCAGGCCGTCGCCCAGGGTGTGCGTCTCGCCGACGTGGACGTGATCGCCGCCTATCCGATACGTCCCTACACCGAGGTGATGGACGCGCTCTCGAAGCTGATAGCCGACGGGCAATTCGACGCCGAGTATATTATCGCCGACAGCGAGCATTCGCAGTTCGAGATTGTCAAGCACGCCAGCTCGGTGAACGCGCGCGCCTTCGGCGGATCGAGCGGCACGGGTTGGATGTACGGCATGGAAGCGCTGGTGGTTACCGCCACCGACCGTCTCCCGCCTCTTTTCGTGGTGGGCAACCGGGCTCTGGACGATCCCGGCGCCTTCGGCGTCGAGCACAACGACGCAATGGCGGTCCGGGACATGGGCTGGCTTCTCTGCTGGGTCACGACGCCGCAGGAAGCTCTGGAGCACGTGCTGATCGGCTACCGCATCGCCGAGGACAAGAAAGTCAGGATGCCAATGGGATTGGCGATGGACGGCGCCTTCCTCACTCATTCGCAGCACATTGTGAAGATCCCGTCCGTGCAGGCGGCAAAGCAATTTCTCCCGCAATACGATCTCGCCGAGCGCCGGCTCCATCCCGACAACCCGATCTCGGTGGCGCCTCAAGTTAACGAGGATTGGGTCATGGAGATCCGCAGGCAAAACTGGGAAGCCGCCAAGCGGGCGCGCGGCGTCATCAAAGATGCCTATAAAGAATTCAACGACATTTTCGGCGATCGCTACACTGCGCCTTTCTATTTCGATGAGTTCATGACCGACGACGCGGAAGTGGTCCTGATCGGCATCGGCACGGTGGCGAGCCCGGCGCGCACGGCGGTCAGACGGCTCCGCGAGAAGGGACAGAAAGTCGGCTACGTGAACCTGCGCTGGTTCCGCCCCTTCCCGACGGTGGAGCTGCGCGACTCCTTGAGCCGCTTTAAAGCGGTCGGCGTCGTGGACCGGGACTTCGCCCACGGCTCGCCCGATAATTGCGGCATCTTGATGCACGAGGTCCGGTCCTGCCTCTATCCGGCGAAGAACCGGCCGGTGATCGTCAATTTCATGGGTGGTTTGGGCGGGCGCGATCTCTCGATCGCCGACACGCAGAAGATGTTCGAAATCACCCAACAGGCGGCGAAGAAAGATTCAATGGATGAATTCGTAACCTGGATCGGCCTCAGAGAGTAACGTTAGGAGGGAGCGACTATGTCAACTGTACCGACAATCGATTACGAGAAGATCAAAGGCGTTCACAAAATTCCGCTGGAAGAACTTTATACTTCCGGCCATCGCACTTGTCAGGGCTGCGAGTCTGCAACAACCATGCGCGGCTTTATCAAGGCCGCCGGTTCGCGCACGGTCGTGACGGGATCCACAGGCTGTATGTATGTGGCCAACACCTCTTACATGACCACGCCCTGGATCGTGCCATGGATGCACACGCAGCTCGGCGCCGGCGGCTCTTCGGCCGTGGGCATGGCCGCGGGCCTGCGCGCGCTCAAGCGCAAGGGAAAGATCAAAGACGAGAAGATCAACGTGATCAATTTTTCCGGCGATCTCGGCGCCGGCGATATGGGCATCGGCGGCATCTCCGCCGCCCTGCAGAGCGATTATGACTTGCTGATTATCATGTACGACAACGAATCGGCCGCCAATACCGATATCCAAGCAACAGGCTCGACGACTTACGGCGCGCAGACGACCTTCACGCCTCCGGGGACCAAGCATCCGATCATGCAGCGGCGCTGGAAGAAAAACGTCGCCGGCATGCTTGCCGTCGGCCATCCGACCTGCCGCTATGTCGCCACCGCCTGCGCCACCTTTCCGCCCACGGATTATCTGAACAAGGTGCGCAAGGCGCTGGAGATCGGCGGCCCGACCTTCATCCACACCTACGATCCATGTCCAAAGGGTTGGGACTATCACCCCCGTTTTTCCAACGAGCTAGGGGAGTTGGGAATCAAGTGCGGCCTCTACCCGCTCTACGAGATCGTGGAGGGCAACATCATCTACACCTGGGACGCGCGCAAGACGGGCAAGGGAAGAATCCCGGTAAAGGAATTTCTCACCAAACAGGGCCGCTTCGACCATCTCAAAGAAGAACACTTCACCTACATTCAGAAGATGGTGGACACGATGTGGGACGAGTGGCAGCTGCCGGGCGTCGCGCCGATCAAGGGTACCTTGAGGGCGCGAATCTAATCGTCATATCTCTGCAGGCGAGGCTAAACGAAAAAGAGGCCCCAATACGTTGGGGCCTTTTTTTTTGGCGCGATGAGGTGTTTCCTTTGACAGTATCCAAGGACCGTGGGAGCCTTAATAGGCGTGATAGCTACAAAGCAATTCAACGATGCGCCGATTTGCCGAACAACTCACTAAGAGATTGCGATGGACTTTCCGCTCTGGTACGTGCCATTCATCACCGCCCCGATGCTCATTCCCCTGGTCGCGGTGCCGCATGTGATCGTCGCGCAGTTCGCCGTGGGCGCCGGCATACTGCTCGCGGACCTGGTGCGCCGCGCCCACCGTGACCGCGATGCCGATGCGCTGGTCTATCTGCGCGGCCTGGCGCGATCCTTCATTCTGATCACCGTGGTTTTCGGCGCTGTGACCGGCGTCGGTATTTGGTGGACCATCGGTCTTACCAGCCCCGAAACCACCAGCGCGCTCATTCACATTTTCGTTTTCGGCTGGGCCGCGGAGTGGACTGCTTTCATCGTCGAGCTCGTTGCCGCGTTCGCTTTCTACTATCTGTGGGAGCGTTTAACTCCGCGCGAGCACGTCATCATCGGGTGGATCTACGGCGCGGCCGCCTGGGTGAGCCTGGTGCTGATCACCGGGATCACTTCTTTCATGCTTACTTCCGGCGACTGGACGCCGGAGCGAGGTTTCTTCGCGGCGTTTTTCAATCCTTCCTTTGTGCCGCAAGTGCTGCTTCGAACCGGCGGCTCGATCGTCATCGCAGCCTTGGGGATCGCCTTTCACGCCTCGTTTCGCCCCGACCGATCCGGCCACAAGGATGCAATCGTTCGGGCGGTCTCTCAATGGGCGGTTGCCGGAATGGCGCTCATCGCGCTCGGTGGCGTCTGGTACTTCGTTGCCATGCCGGAGCACGCCAAGCTGAATTTGATGCGCGCGCCGATCTTGCTGGCGATGACCGCCCTCAACTTCGCCGTCACGCTGGTCGTGATCGCCGCCTTGGCCTGGGGCCTGGTCTCGGGCGCGCGCTGGATCACGCCGCCGAGCGCGTTGCTGCTGCTCTTGGCCGGCGCGCTCGCCACCACCACCGGTGAATTCGTCCGCGAAGGCGCGCGCAAACCCTATCGCATCGAGAACTATCTGATCGCTCCGGGAGTGCTGGTTCGACAAATTCCGGCGCTGCAAAAAGACGGCTTTATCGCGCACAGCCGCTGGCTCGCGTTCTATCTGCAAAAGACGGCTGTGCCGGCACACCCGGCGACTCTCGATCAAGCCGCTCGAATCAAAACCGGCGAAGCCATCTTTCAATATCATTGCTCCATGTGCCACGCATTCTACGGCTATAACGGCATCATGCCGATTCTTTTGCCGTGGACGCCGCAACTGATTACGGACGGCGTGCGCAATCTGCATCGAACCAACCCGGCCATGCCGCCCTGGCTCGGCACGGCGGCCGAGCGCGACCTCTTGGCGGCCTATCTTGTTCAACTGAACCACGAGGCGCACTGACGATGAACGAGCTGATCCCCGCTGCCGATCCGCTGGGATTGGCGGTGCCGGTGTGGATTCTTCTGACGCTCAAGACCTTCGGCTTCTTTCTTCATCTCGTGTTTATGAATCTCTGGCTCGCCGGTTTGCCCGTCGCGCTTTTTCTGTTGCGCTCGAAACCGGCCGTAGCCGAGCGCTTATTCCACGCGCTGCCATTCTTTATGGCCTTCGGCATCAACGCCGGCATCGTCCCGTTGCTCTTTCTGCAGACGCTTTATCCGCAATTCTTTTACCCGGCGACGATCTTGCAAGCGTGGTTTTGGTTTTCGGTCATCCCGCTCCTGCTGATCGCCTACTACGCCGTCTATCTGGCGAGCTTCGGTAAATTTCGCGTCGTTGCAGCTCTCATCGCGACGGTTCTAATCTATTTAATCGGCCTGATGTTCTCGTCCGCGATGACGTTGACGGCAAATCCGCAGGACTGGCCGAAAATATTCATGGACTCCGCTCGAGGCGGCGCGGTGCACGGGTTTTACTTTTATTTCAATCTCGAAGTTCTGCTCCGCTTCCTGCTCGTCGTCGGTATGGCCTTCGGCACACTCGCAGCTTACTTTGCCGTCGCCGCCGAATGGTTCGCAAAAGACGCTGACGACAAGGAGGAACTGCGCAAATTGATTCCGCTTTATTTTTTGGGTGCTGTCATTTACGGTATCGCCGGAACTGTCTACGCTTGGGTTGTCTTGGAAAAACTGCCGTATCTGTGGTTCTTCATCGCCGGCGCTAGCTTAATCGCCGGAGTCCTCTTCGCATTCGCTTACTGGAGAAATCCAAGTCCCGCGAAGGGCGGCGCGCTGATCGTCGCCCAGTTCCTGGTGTTGGTCTCCAACGCCATCGCCCGCCAATGGGTGCAAGCGAGCGAGCTAATGAAATGGTACGACCCGTACAAAGCGCCGATGCGCGGTGAATGGGGCAGCTTCGCTCTCTTCCTGGCGATGTTCCTGGCCGCGATCATAATCATTTCATGGATCGGGCTCACCGCCCTGCGCCGCACCAGAAGCGGCGCGGCATAGACAAAAAGGATTGGCGACGCGATGGTGAATTGGATTATGATGACCGCGACAAGATTCCTCCGCTTTTAAACAGAAAGGAGCGCGCATGAAATCAAAATGGTCCCGTCGCGAGTTTCTGAAAACTACCACAGCCACCGTGGTGCTGGGCGCAGCGGATAAAGCACTCGGCGCGGCTGCATCGCTGCCGAAACGCCGCCTGGGGAAAACCGGGGAATTGATTTCCTGCATCGGTTTCGGCTCCGGCTCTCGCTTCTGCTCCATCCCGGACGAGGACGCGGCACAGGCGCTCCTCGAACGCGCGTTTGATCGCGGCGTTAACTACTTCGACACCGCGGGATCTTACACGCGGCGGCCGCTGGAGCGATTGAGCGAAAAACGCCTCGGGGAGTTTTCCAAAAAGCGCCGCAAGGAAATCTTCCTGGCAACCAAGATCGATCCCAGAGACCGCGATGGCGCGCTTCGCTCGGTTGAAACCAGTCTCAAATTCCTGCAAACGGACTATATAGATTTGATTCAGATCCACAGCCTGAGCAACCTCGACGACCTCGCGCGCATCGGCAGCCGCGACGGCGTTCTCGCCGCTATCCAACAATTGAAACAGCAAAAAGTCGTCCGCTTCATCGGCATCACCGGCCACAACGACGGCACGGCTATGGCCGAGGCGCTGCGCCGCCACGACTTCGACACGGTGCTGATGGCGCTCAACGCCGCCCAATCCGCCAATCCCATCGCGCAGCGCAAGATGGAACCGATTCCCGCCTTCGAGCAATCCGCCCTGCCGGTGGCGCTACAGAAAAACCTCGGCATCCTTTCCATGAAAGTCATGGGCCAGGGCATGATCGTCGGCACCGGCAAGGGCCGCGCCTCACCTGCAGAGCTTTTACAGTTCAATCTAAGCCAGCCCGTCGCCAGCGTCGTTATCGGCTGTGAGCAAATGGCGCGCCTGGAAGAAAACGTGCAAGCTGCGCTCAACTTCACGCCGATCAGTGAAAGCAGCAAGCAGAAGCTTCAAGAAAGAGTCTCCCCATCGCGCTCGGCATGGCAGAATTTCTTGCGCTCTCACGACGACTCAGTAGCGGTGTGAAAACGGATGCAAGACTAAACCTTAACTATTTCGTCTGGAAAGATCCTGCGCAGAGCCCGTCGTGGATATTTCTTGCCCAAAACTTAACCCTAGAAAAACGAGCCTCCGTATGGGCCTTATAAAGGACGATCTCATATGGGGATGGCAGCACAGTAGCCCCGCAACTAGCGTTTTGGAACTGTTTTAAGAGAACGGGCAGGAGCTTCTGGGAAATTCCGCAGAGTTCTGACGACGTTCAGATCAACTTTTTGCGGTAATTTGTTTCGGATACTGTTTCGGCGGTACTTTTGTCACAGATTGAGCACGGACGACTGCTTGTTGGGTGCCGCGCCAACCGCGTCGGCACGGCCGGATTATTTTTTCGGTACTCGATTGCTTTTCGATTATAGAGCCGGGTCGGACCTTAGCAATGTGTTGGTTCGGCGACGAAGATTTGACAATGGACGAGGCCACGGGAGGAGGCCGGAAACCGATTGATGGAGGTCGCGCGTTTTTTCGGACTTGACGGCGGAGTGATGAGTCGTGGGTTAAGGCTTTTAGAGGAGCGGCTGGCAGAGGAATTCGAATGCCTTCCCGTAAACGATCATGTCACGTTTGACGAACGCGATAACCAAATTTTTCTTTTGCTTTGCGGTGGGAATGACGAATCCCAAGCCCCTTGTGATTAGAATATCCGCTGCTCGGCGCGCAGTT
>DASWHT010000437.1:0-3832 GCA_036398075.1 Binatia bacterium
GATGTTGGCTTCTCCCACCGAAGCTGCCAGGTGTATGACACATTCGGGACGGACTTGCTGAAATGCGTCCACGAGCGCCGCCAGATCGCGGATGTCGCCGCGAATCACGGGCAAATCCCGTTCCGTCACATGCCGGATATAATCCGGCCTCGGCGCGACGTCGAAAAACGTCACTTCATCGCCTCGCTCAAGCAGTTCTTTCGCCGTGTGCGTACCAATCAAACCCGCTCCGGTAATGAGAATCCGCATTTCCGCTCCTTCGTCGCGATTTTTCTATGTAACACCTTCGACTCCGCGATCTACCGTTCTTCTACTACCGGGCGATCAGGTCAGTCAACTAGCCCGGATTCTTCAAGCATCCACGCAAACGTACGACAGAATGTATACCGTGGAGTAAGCCTCGTAGAGAGCGGCACCAAACCGGGTTCAAAACGTTCAAGTCGTTTAAGCCGTTCAAAACATTTGGAACGATTGGAACTTTTGGAACGAATTGAACGGGTGCTCGGGTAATTGACAGAGCGACATCGTCCTGCCTAAGCTCCTCGGAGAGCCTCTTAGGGAGTTCAAAACGTTCAAGTCGTTCAAGCAGTTCAAAAAGTTTCGAACGATAAGGAGAGCCAAGTCATGAAAGCCATCCGCATTTACAAATTCGGACCGTCGGACGATGTGCTGCAATACGAAGACGTCCCGGTGCCTGAGCCCAAAGCCGGCGAGGTGCTGATCAAAGTCGAAGCCGCATCGCTCAACCGCGCCGACATCGGCCTCCGTAAAGGTACCTACCGCATCTCGCCGGATGCGCTGCCCGTGATTCCCGGGCGGGAATTTGCCGGCACGGTCGTCAAGCTCGGCGCAAACGTGAGCGAATTCAAAACCGGCCAACGGGTCGTTGGCTATCCGAGCCTGGGCGGTTACGCCGAATACGCCGTCGCAAAAACAGCCGAAATCCGCCCGGTCCCCGACGCTGTGACCTCGGCCCAAGCCGCCGCGCTGCCAACGACTTCTCTGACCGCATGGTTTGGTTTACTGACGGATGGCAATCTCAAAGCCGGTGAATGGTTGCTCGTTCAAGGCGGCAGCAGCGGCGTAGGCGTCGCGGCAATCCAGATCGCCAAGCATATCGGCGCGAAAGTCATTACAACTTCCGGCAGCGAAGAGAAGTGCCGAAGGCTCCGCAAACTAGGCGCGGATGTAACCATCGACGTTTCCGCAAACGATTTCGTGTCCGAAGTGATGCGGGTCACCGATAATCGCGGTGTTGATGTGGTCTTAGAGATGATTGGCGGCGAGGTTTATCAGAAGAGCGTTCAGGTCTTGGCCCCGGGCGGCCGGCTGTTTTCCATCGGCGGAGCCTTCGGACCCATCCCCGATCCACCGCCAGCGCTAACGGAAGGACGAAAAGCGACGCGATTTTCGATCACCAATTATTTGAAAGCGAAACCCGAGGATTTCAGTCAGCTGGACACGATCTTGAAGCTGGTCCAAGAAAAGAAATTTGACGTGTGCATCGATAAGAGCTTTCCTTTAAGCGAAACCCGCGCCGCGCAGCGCTACCTCGAAGGCCGCGAGCACTTTGGCAAAGTCATGTTGACGATGTGACAGGCCGCTGACTAAACCCATCTGCGTCTTCAGCTTGCGTGAAAACCCCGCTCACGGTTCCCTTCGGCGCCGCTCAGGGCAGGCTGGCTCACCAAGAACGGATATCAAACCTTACAAATCAAACATTTAGCGGATCGACGGTTACAATCCACTGGCCCGTTTTTCCGCCGTCTGTTAAAATAGCCGGAGTGGACGCCCTCGATAGAAGAGAACCCGCGGCGACAATCTCGCCCGCGCCGGAGCTTGCCGGGATGAGCGACGATGAGATTCTTCGCCTGCGCATTTGCGATTTAAGACTAAGGATTCCCGGCACCGAGCTGGAATCCAGGATCGAAACCTTCTACGGGGAACTGGCGGCCAAAAGCATTTCCGTCAAACCCCTTTGCTATCTCGGGGAAGAATGGTTTTGCCCGGAGGGCTGCGCCACCATCGCGATTCCTTTCTATCTTGCGCACCCGCGACTCAAGAAACTCGAAGAAAAAATGATGATGGAAGTGGAAGGCGGCACGGAGTCCTGGTGCTTGCGCCTGTTGCGCCACGAAATGGGTCACGTGCTCAATCATGCGTATCTTCTGGAGAAAGACAAAAAGTGGCGCAAGCTTTTTGGCTCGCCGTCGCTGGAGTATTCCGAGAGCTACCGCGCCCGTCCCTATAGCAAGCGCTTCGTGCGCCACCTCGACGGCTGGTACGCGCAAAGCCATCCCGAAGAAGATTTCGCCGAGACCGTAGCCATTTGGCTCACCCCGGGATTGGATTGGCGGAATCAATATCGTGGCTGGAAGGCGCTCGAAAAACTCCAATACGTGGATGAGTTTATGGAAAAACTGGGTGGCACGCCACCTCTGAAATTCTCAAAATCGAAGATGGGCGAGGCATCGCGTCTTCGTTCCCGCCTGTCGGCGTACTATAAGCGGCGGCGGCGCGCTTACGCGCAAGACTTTCCGGACTTTTTCGATGCGGATCTTAAAAAGCTTTTTGCCGAACCCGCCCATGCCCCCGACAACGAGCGCGCCGCGGCGTTTATCAAGCGCTCGAGCAAGATGATCTTGAATGCCGTTTCCACATGGACGGGCGAGCCCAAATTCACCCTCGCCCGGGTTCTGCGCGAGCTGACGGAGCGCTGCGCGGAACTGGACCTTCGGCTCAAGGCGCAATCCGCGGGGATCGAGATCAGCGCCTATCTGGCGACCCTCGCGTCGCACTATCGGTTGACGGGAAGATTCAAGGCAGACTGACAATGACGCGCCTGCGCAAACGCTACAAAGTTCTCGTGCTGTTCGACACCGCCGGCACGCCGCCGGCAGACCAGGACTTCAGCGCGGAACTGAAAACCGACGACTGGGCCGCCGAAGCCCATGTGATCGGAGCGCTCAAGAAGCTCGGCCATGAAGTGCGCACCCTCGGCATCTGGGATGAGCCTGCCATGATTATCGATGAAATCAAGACGAACCCGCCGGATGTCGTCTTCAATCTCACCGAGCACTTCAACGAAATATCGGCCTACGACCGAAACGTTGCGGGGTTGTTGGAAATGATGGGCGTGCCGCACACCGGGTCAAGCCCCACCGGGCTCACGCTTTGCAAAAACAAAGGTATGGCCAAAGAGCTTCTCACTTATCATAAGATTCGCGTGCCGAACTTTGCCATCTTTCCGCCCGGCTCGTCGATCAAGCGGCCGAGACAGCTCAAGTTTCCGCTCTTCATCAAACCTCTCAAAGAAGAAGGCTCCGTGGGGATTTCATTGGACTCTTTCGTGGAGAGCGACGACGCCTTCGACGAGCGGGTGCGCTTCATCCATGAAAGTTTAAATCAAGAGGCGTTGGCCGAAGAATATATAGACGGCCGCGAACTGTACGTGAGCATTCTGGGCAACAACCGGCTGCGGGTTTTTCCCTTCAGGGAAGTTATATTCACCGAAGTGCCCGAGGGCCAGCCGAAATTTTCGACGTACAAAGCTAAATGGGACAAAGCCTACCGAAAACGCTGGGGCATAAAAAACATTTCCGTCGAGCCGCTGCCCGATGGCATGACGCAGCAGATAGCTAAAATGTGCAAGGCCGCGTACCGCGCGTTGCGCATGCGCGGTTACGGCCGCATCGACCTGCGTGTGACATCGAGTGGTGAGATCGTAATCCTGGAGGCGAACCCCAATCCCAACCTCGACCGCGACGATGAGTTTGCCCAGTCGGCGATCAAGGCGAATGTTACCTACCCGCGCTTGATTCAACGCATTCTC